>NZ_JBIRBA010000029.1:0-123842 GCF_044326345.1 Actinomadura sp. 9N215
AGACGCGCCAGCGGCTCGGGAAACGGCTGCCCGGCCGGTAACGGGGGTTCCAGGGGGTCGCCCCCCTGGGCCAGCACAGTCACGGGTCGTGCGGCCGGAGGCGCCCCGCGCCGGAGGTCGCACGACCCGCCGGGCGGCGGACTGTTTCGCGAGACGCGCCAGCGGCTCGGGAAACGGTTCGCCGCCCGTGACGGGGGTTCCAGGGGGTCGCCCCCCTGGGCCTACACAGTCCGGCGGCGGAGGGTGGCGGCGCCCAGGAGGAGGGCGGCGAGGGTGAAGGCGGCCATGACGGCGATGTCGAGGGTCAGCGTGCCGGTGAGGTCGGGGTGGGCGCTGATCTCCTTCATCCCCTCGACGGCGTAGGTGAGCGGCAGCACGTCCGAGATCGCCTCAAGCCAGGACGCCATGTTCTCGCGCGGGATGATGAGGCCGCAGAGCAGCAGTTGCGGCAGCACGAACGCGGGCAGGAACTGCACCGCCTGGAACTCCGACCGGGCGAACGCGCTCGCGAACAGGCCGAGCGCCATGCCGAGCAGCGCGTCCAGCAGGGACACGAGGACCAGTGAGGCGAGCGAGCCGTTGAGATCGAGGCCGAGCCACGTCAGCGAGATGAGCAGGACGGCGGCGACCTGGATGAGGGTGAGGACGCCGAACGCGAGCGCGTAGCCGACCAGCAGGTCGAGCTTGGCGAGCGGCATCGTCATCAGCCGTTCGAGGGTGCCGGTCGTCCGCTCGCGGAGGGTGGCGACGCTGGCGACGACGAACATGACGATGAACGGGAACAGGCCGAGCAGCATCGGCCCGATCCGGTCGAAGAGCACCGGCTGGTCGAACACGTACCGCAGCAGGATCATCAGCAGCGTGGGCACGCCGATCAGCAGGGCGAGGGTGCGGCGGTCGTGCTTGAGCTGCGTCAGGATGCGGCGCATGGTGGCGAGCGTGACGGCGAGGCTCATGCTGGGCTCCCTGCCTTCTCGGCGATCAGCTGGAGGAACGCCTCTTCGAGGTCGGACGTGCCGGTGCGGTCGCGCAGCCCGTCGGGCGTGCCGTCGGCGAGGAGCCTGCCGTCGCGCATGAGCAGCAGCCGGTCGGTGCGGCCCGCCTCGTCCATGACGTGGCTGGACACGACGAGGGTCGCGCCCCGGTCGGCCAGTGCCCGGAACAGCTCCCACAGCTCCTGGCGCAGCACCGGGTCGAGGCCGACGGTCGGCTCGTCCAGGACGAGCAGGTCGGGCGTGCCGAGGAGGGCGACGGCGAGGTTGAGGCGGCTGAGCTGTCCGCCGGACAGCGTCTGCGCGGTCTGGTCGCGGTGCTCGCCGAGACCGACCTCGTCGATCACGCGGTCGGCGTCGGCGCGCGGGTGCGGCACCCGCAGGACGGACGCGAAGTAGCGCAGGTTCTCGGCGACGGACAGGTCGGCGTACACGGCGGGCGTCTGCGTCGAGTACCCGACCCGGCGGCGCAGGCCGGGCGACCCGGCGGGCTCGCCGAGCACGGTCACCGTGCCGCCCTTGACGATCTGCACGCCGACGAGCGCCCTCATCAGGGTGGTCTTCCCGCAGCCGCTCGGGCCGAGGAGTCCGAGGACGGAACCGCGCGGCACGTCGAAGGTGACCCCGTGCAGGACCTCGCGGCCGCCGCGCACGACCTGGAGGCCCTGGACGCGTACCGCCGAACTAAAACTCATCATGTGTTGAATTTATGCTCGCGCAGGCGCACGGTCAAGTGGTTCACACAACTAGAAAACGAGAAGCGCTCCGAAGGGAGCGGGGAGCGCGCTACGGGAAGCGGACAGCGCACACGGAAGCGGCGGAGGCTGTGCGGGAAGGAGGGGGCGCGCGGACGGTCAGGAGACGAAGTAGCGCTGGATGGTGGGGGCCACCAGCTCGACCAGCTCGTCCTCGGAGGCGGACGCGATCGGCTCGACGCGGACGACGTAGCGAAGGATCATCAACCCGATCAGCTGCCCGGCGGCGGCCTGGATCTGCAGTTGCGGGGTGTCCGTGGCCTTTCCCGCGCGTCCGAACAGCGCGGACGTGACGAACTCGCGCAGCAGCGCCGCCGCGCGCTCGTTCGTCATCGCCGAGCGGAGCATGGCGAGGACCGGCGCCCTGCGCTCGTCGTCGCCCCACACGTCCAGGAACGTCCGGACCATCAGCTCGCCGAACCGCTCCCGTGGGAAGGACAGCACGCGGGGCAGCAGGGTGGCCGGGTCCACCGGGAAGCGCATCGCTTCGATGAACACGCCTTCCTTGCTGCCGAAGAAATGGTGGACGAGCGCGGGGTCGACGCCGGCGGCGCGGGCGATGGCGCGCAGCGACGTGCCGTCGTAGCCCTTCTCGGCGAACAGGTCGCGCGCCTCGGCGAGGATCTTCTCGCGGGTCTCGGTCGGTCCGGGCCGCCGTCCCGGCCCCCGCGCGGGCCCTGGCCCCGCCTCGCGCGACGAGCCGCGCTTCTTCCCAGGTCGCCGGGCGTCCGGTTCGTCCACGGGACGCGTCACCGGACACCCCGGCGGCTGACCTCGCCGGCCGGGGTGACCTCCCAGGTGCGGTCGGCGGCGGCGAGGTGCAGGCGGGTGAAGGCCAGCGCCTCGGCGAGGTCCTCCATCCGCTCGACGCGGCTGGCCGCGCGCCGCGTGTTGATCTCCATGACGATGTGCCCGCGGAAGCCGCCCTCGGCGAGGTTCTCCAGCAACGTCCCGCAGGGCTGGTTGCCGCGGCCGGGGACGAGGTGCTCGTCCTTGTTGGTGATGCCGACGCCGTCGGCGAGGTGGATGTGCCGCAGCCGGTCGCCGAGACTCGCCGCCATGTCGAGGGGGTCGGAGCCGGAGACGGCGGTGTGCGACAGGTCGAGGGTGACGTGCGGGTAGTCCTGGTCGACGGGGTTCCAGTCGGGCAGGTACATGCCCGCCTCGGCGCCGCGCGCCTTGAGCGGGAACATGTTCTCGACCGCGAACAGGACGTCGGTCTCGTCCTGCATGCGGGCGAGGCCCTCGACGAACTCCTTCGCGTAGTCGCGCTGCCACCTGAACGGCGGGTGGACGACGATGACCTCCGCGCCGAGCTCCTCCGCGACCTCCTTGGAACGCACCAACTTGCCCCATGGCTCGCGTCCCCAGACCCGCTGGGTGAGCAGCAGGCACGGCGCGTGGATCGACCTGATCGGGACCTCGTGGTAGTCGGACAGCCGGCGCAGGACGTTCAGGTCCTGGGACGAGGCGTCCGTGGAGACCATGACCTCGATGCCGTCGTAGCCCAGCAGCGCGGCGATCTCGAACGCGCTCGGTACCTTCTCCGGGTACACCGACGCGGTGGAGAGCGTGATCGGCGCGTCCGGGACGCGGAGGGCCGGTGAAGAGACGCCGTTGTGCTGCGCGGTCAAGGCTTCCTCGCCAGGAATGGTCGCTCGGCAGTGTCGTAGGGGCACGGTCGAAAGGTGCGGTTCGCAAAGGAAAGCCTATGCGCCCGCGCCGGTGATGAAACCCTCGCCCCGCGTGATCCTGCTTTCCTCCCGGCGGCGGCGAGGCCGCGTCGCGCCAGGCGGTGGCTACCCTCTGTCCCCGTGGCCGAGATCGCACACGGCGCCGTGCCGAGCCCCAACATCTGGAACACCCCGCACGTCTACGAGCTGGAGAACCGCGCCGCCGACCCCGACGGCGTCCTGGCGGAGGCGATGCGCGCGATCCGTCCGTGGAAGGGCGCGGACGTCCTGGACGTCGGCTGCGGCACCGGCTTCCACCTGCCCTTCTTCGCCGCGGACGCGCGCCGGGTGATCGGCGTCGAGCCGCACGCGACCCTCGCGTCGGCCGCGGCGCGCCGGGCCCGTGAGCTGCCGAACGTCACGGTGCGGGTCGGCGCGGCGCAGGCGCTGCCGCTGCCGGACGCGTCGGTCGACGTCGTCCACGCCAGGTGGGCGTACTTCTTCGGGCCCGGCTGCGAGCCGGGCCTCGCCGAGCTGGGACGGGTCGTCCGGCGCGGCGGCGCGATCTTCATCATCGACAACGACGCGACCCGGTCGACGTTCGGCCGCTGGTTCCGGCGCGGCCTTCCGTCGTACGACCCGGAGGCGGTGGAGCGGTTCTGGACGCGGCACGGCTTCGCCCGCGAGCCGCTGACGATCCGCTGGTCGTTCCAGAACCGGGACGATTTCGCCGCCGTCCTGCGGATCGAGTTCCCGCCCGACCTGGCCGACGCCTGCCTGCGCGAGCACCCGGGCCTCGAAGTGGACTACGCCGTCAACCTCTGGTGGCGCCGCCCCTGACCGCGGCGGTGCCTCTGATCGCGGCGCCGCGCCTGGATGGCGCCGGTGCGCGAGGACGTGGCGCCACGCCTGGTAGTGGCGGTGCGTCTGGCTCACCGCCGGGTCAGCCGCTCGGTCCCTCCCGGCGATGGCGCTTACTAGACTCCGTATACAACAATGGGTCCCGAAGGCGCTCGCGGCACCAGACGGCGTGCCGCGACCTTGAGCAACGGGAGGAACCGGCCATGGCCCGTCTCGCCGCCAAGTCGACCCGCACCACCGCTGGACCACCGCCCCTCCGAACTCCGCGAACGGCCAAACCGGCCCAGGGACGGGGCTTCCGCGGGTTGCTCGCGGCCACGGCGATCGGCGCGGCCGGAGCCGGAGCCGCGGCCGGGATCGCCGGGCTGGCCGTTCAGCGGCGCGCCCTGCGCCGGCTGCAAGCGCGTCCCGACCCGTTCGCCGGCGAGCCGTTCGGGGCGGTGCGCGGACGTCCCTTCCCCGTCCGGGCCGACGACGGAACGCGCCTCTACGCCGAGATCGACGGCGACGACCGCACCGACCTCGCCGTCGTGTTCTGCCACGGCTGGACGCTCACCCAGGACTCCTGGCACTTCCAGCGCAAGGCCCTGCGCGGCCGCGCCCGCCTCGTCTTCTGGGACCACCGCGGCCACGGACGCTCCGAAGGCGGCGCCCGCGACGGATACGCGATCTCCCGCCTAGCCGCCGACCTCGCCGCCGTCATCGACGCCACGGTCCCGGCCGGGACGCCGGTCGTCCTCGTCGGGCACTCCATGGGCGGGATGACCGTCCTGCGGTACGCGGACGAGTACGCCGACCTCCTCGGCAGCAAGATCGTCGCCACGGGGCTGGTGTGCACGTCGTCCGGCGGGCTCGGCGAGATCACCCTCGGCGCGCCCGCGCTGCTCGCGCGCGCCACCCATCGCGTCCTGCCGCGCGCGCTCGGCGCGCTCGGCGCCGGGTCGGGCGCCGTCGAGAGGGTCCGCCACCTCGGCCGACGTGCCGGCACGCTCGTCGAGGACCTGATCGCGTTCGGCCCCGACGCGAGCCCCGCCGCCGTCGCCTTCGCCGAGCGGATGATGGCCGAGACCCGGATGGACGCCTTCGCCGGCTTCCTCCACTCGATGATCACGACCGAGGCGATCAGCGACTGCGCGTCCCTCGCCGCCGCCGACAACCTGGTCATCGGCGCGGAGCACGACCTGCTCACGCCCGTCGGGCACAGTCTCAGGATCGCCTCCTGCGTGCCGGACGGACGGCTGGAGATCGTCCCGTCCGCCGGGCACATGGTCATGATGGAACGGCCGAACATCGTCGCCGACCACCTCGGCGACCTCGTGGAACGCGCCCGCAAGAACCTCGCCGCCTGACCGCCCCCCCGGCCTGAGCCCACCCGACCGGCCAGGCCGCCGCCGCGCGCCCGGCCGACCGGGGCGCTGGCTTGCGCCCGGCTGTCGGAGGAGACCTCTACGCTTCCGCGCATGGCGAAGGCGAAGACGGCCAAGGCGGCCTACCGGTGCTCGGACTGCGGGTGGCAGACGTCCAAATGGGTCGGGCGCTGCGGCGAGTGCCAGACCTGGGGGACGGTCACCGAGGCGACGTCCGCGACCCCGGCGCGGGTCGTGTCCGCCGGACCGGTCAGCTCTCCGGCGCGTCCGATCGGGCAGGTGGACGTGCGGTCCGCGCAGACCCGGGCCACCGGCCTGGACGAGCTGGACCGCGTCCTCGGCGGCGGCATCGTCCCCGGCGCCGTCCTGCTGCTCGCGGGCGAGCCGGGCATCGGCAAGTCGACGCTGCTGCTGGAGGTCGCCGCACTGGCGTCGACCCCGCCCGAAACCGCCGCCGTCCCAGCGGCCCGCGATTCCGAAACCCGCGCATCGGAGGCGCGGGGTTCTGAAACCCGGGGTTCCGAGGCGCGGGCGAACGGTGAGAGGGCGGCGGGGCCGCGTGTTCTGTACGTCACGGGTGAGGAGTCGGCCGAGCAGGTGCGGCTGCGCGCCGACCGCGTCGGGGCCGTCACCGACGACCTGTACCTGGCGGCGGAGACGGAGCTGTCCGCGATCCTCGGGCATGTCGACACCGTGGAGCCGTCGCTGCTCGTGGTCGACTCCATCCAGACGATCGGGACGTCCGAGGTCGACGGCGCGCCAGGCGGCGTGACCCAGATCCGGGAGGTCGCCGCCAACCTCATCCGCGTCGCCAAGGAACGCGGCGTCACCGTCGTGCTGGTCGGCCACGTCACCAAGGACGGCGCCATCGCCGGGCCGCGGCTGCTGGAACACCTCGTCGACGTCGTCCTGTACTTCGAGGGCGACCGGCACTCCAGGCTCCGCATGATCCGCGCCGTGAAGAACCGCTACGGGCCCACCGACGAGCTGGGCTGCTTCGACCTGTCCGAACTCGGCATCGTCGGCCTGCCCGACCCGAGCGGGCTGTTCCTCACGCGGCGGGAGGAGCCCGTCCCCGGCACCTGCGTGACTGTGACGCTCGAAGGCCGCCGCCCCCTCGTCGCCGAAGTGCAGTCGCTGGTCGCGAAGTCGCACCTCCCGGCGCCGCGGCGCGCCACGTCCGGGCTGGACACGTCGCGCGTCGCGATGGTCCTCGCCGTCCTCGCGCAGCGCTGCAAGATCTCCATGCACGAGCAGGACGTGTACGTGTCGACGGTCGGCGGCGTCCGGCTCACCGAGACGTCCGTCGACCTGGCCCTCGCCCTCGCCGTCGCCGGGTCCACCGTCGAGCAGTCGCTGTCGGGCAGCCTGATCGCGCTCGGCGAGGTCGGGCTCGCCGGTGAGGTCCGCGTCGTGCCGGGCGTCCAGCGGCGGCTCGCCGAGGCGGCGCGGCTCGGGTTCAAGCACGCCGTCGTCCCGCGCGGGTCCCTCGAACTCGCCGACGGATCCCCGCTCAAGCGCGCCGACCCGCAGCTGACCAGCTACGAAGGCATGAAGGTGATGGAGGTCGACAGCCTGCAACAGGCCCTGCAGGTCGCCTTTACGGCCCCGTAACGTGGATCCCGCCAGAGTATTACCCCGCGCAGCACACGCTTGCGACCTGGGGAGGAACCAGCGCGCGGCCCTCCTCGGTAAACTGACGCCGTCCAGCGACCTCCGGGGGTCAGGTGCCATCACACGACAAGGGTCATGACGAACGACGCCGCGCCACGTTGGCCGCGGTGGCCCCGGGCACCCAGATCCGCGACGGACTGGAGCGGATCCTCCGGGGCCACACCGGTGGCCTGATCGTGCTCGGCTACGACAAACCGGTCGAGGACCTGTGCACGGGCGGCTTCGAGCTCGACGTCGAGTTCTCCGCCACCCGGCTGCGCGAACTCGCCAAGATGGACGGCGCGATCGTCCTCGACCACACCCACAGCCGCATCGTCCGCGCCGCCGTCCACCTCGTGCCGGACTCCACCATCCCCACCGAGGAGTCGGGAACGCGCCACCGCACCGCCGAGCGCGTCGCCCGCCAGACCGGATACCCCGTCATCTCGGTCAGCCAGTCGATGCACATCATCGCGCTGTACCTCGACGGGATCCGCTACGTCCTCGAAGACTCCGCCGCGATCCTGTCCAAGGCCAACCAGGCCCTGGCCACGCTCGAACGCTACAAGCTGAGGTTGGACGAGGTGTCCGGCACATTGTCGGCGCTGGAGATCGAGGACCTCGTCACCGTCCGGGACGTCAGCGCCGTCGTCCAGCGCCTGGAGATGGTGCGCCGCATCGCCGACGAGATCGAGGGCTACGTCGTCGAGCTCGGCACCGACGGACGGCTCCTGTCCCTCCAGCTGGACGAGCTCGTCTCCGGCGTCGACGTCGACCGGGAGCTGATCGTCCGCGACTACCCGTCCGACGACACCCGCGCCCGCGGCGTCGCCGCCATCCTGTCGGCGCTCGACACGCTGTCCGCGACCGAGCTGCTCGACCTGTCGACGGTCGCCGAGGTCATGGGCTTCGCCGGACCGGACGCCCTCGACCTGCCCGTCAGCCCCAAGGGCTTCCGGCTCCTCGCCAAGGTCCCGCGGCTGCCGAGCATGGTCGTCGAACGCCTCGTCGAGCACTTCGGCGGCCTGCAGAAACTCCTCGCCGCCAGCATCGACGACCTCCAGGCGGTCGGCGGCGTCGGCGAGTCCCGCGCACGCAGCGTCCGCGAAGGACTCTCCCGCCTCGCCGAATCCTCAATCCTCGAACGGTACGTGTAACCCCGTTCTCGCCTCTCGCAACCGCTGATCGGAAGGTCAGCGGAGGTGGAAGATGCGCTTCTCGACCTTGTGGCCCTTCAGGTCGGCCACGTAGGTCCCGGGACGAGCGGAGGCGCCGCCCCTGCAACCGCGGGTGCGGTTCCAGGTGATCGTTTCGACGAAGGGGATGCCGCGCCGGAGCGTCTCCTTGGACGGGTCGCCGCGACGGCATTCGGCCGACGACCAGATCCGGTCGGGGCCGGACGTGACGCGAACGTCCAACCCCTGCTTGTCGAACGCGCACGAGCCCCCGCCCATGTTGACGACCGTGATCCTGAACTGGGGCCGGTCTGCGCGCGCGTACGTGTCCCGGGACGCCGACATGTTGACCACGAGGTCGTCCTCGCGGCAGGGGCCGCCGTCGTCCGCCGGGGTCTCCTCCGGGGTGGCCGTCGCGGTGACGGTGACCGTCGGCATCGACGTCGGCGGGGCCTCGGGGCCCGCGCCGCCGGCCGCGCCCGCGTTCCGGACCGGCTCGCCGTCCTCCGCGTCCCCCGAGCCGCCGGTGCAGGCCCAGGCGAGCAGCGCGACCGCGCCGAGGACGCCCGTCAAGGCCACCGCACGGCGCCGCCAGTATTGGTCGAGCCGGGAACCGTCCTGGTTACGTTCAGTGTCCGCCCCCATGCGGTCAGTATGCATTCAGCGATCCGGAAAGAGGGGACGACCCGCCGCGTGCCACAATGGCGGCGCGCCATGAACTCCACCGCCGTTAACGCCGCCTACACAGCCCCGATCCTCGACTGGTACGAGGTGAACGCCCGGGATCTCCCGTGGCGGGCGCGGGACGCGACCCCGTGGGGCGTCCTGGTCAGCGAGATCATGCTCCAGCAGACCCCGGTGTCGCGCGTCCTGCCGGTCTGGGACGCCTGGATGTCCCGCTGGCCGACGCCCACCGCACTGGCCGCCGAGCCGTCCGGGGAAGCCGTCCGGGCCTGGGGACGCCTCGGCTACCCGCGCCGCGCGCTGCGCCTGCACGAGAGCGCCCGCGCGATCACCGAACGGCATGGCGGCGACGTCCCGTCATCGCATGAGGAACTGCTGGCGTTGCCCGGCATCGGCGCCTACACCGCCGCGGCCGTCGCGAGTTTCGCGTTCGGGCAGCGGCACGCCGTCCTCGACACGAACGTGCGGCGCGTCCTGGCCCGGCTGCTGTCCGGCGACGAGTACCCGCCGAAGTCGCAGACGAGAGCCGAGGTGGAACTCGCGGAGAGCCTCCTGCCCGTCGATCCCGCGACGGCCGCCCGCTGGGCCGTGGCCGTCATGGAACTGGGCGCGCTGGTGTGCACCGCCCGCACGCCCCGCTGCGTCGACTGCCCGGTGGTCGACAAGTGCGCGTGGCAGCGGAACGGCCGTCCCGCCTACGACGGCCCGCCGCGCCGGGGCCAGACGTACGCGGGCACCGACCGGCAGTGCCGGGGGCGCATCCTCGCCGTCCTGCGCGACGCCGAAGGACCGGTCGCGAAACCGGCCCTCGACGTCGTCTGGTCGGACGCCGTCCAGCGGGAACGCGCCCTGGACGCCCTGATCGCGGACGGCCTGGTCGACCCCCTGGACGACGGCCTCTACGCCCTCCCCCAGTAACGCCGCCCGCCGCCCCGTGCGCGACAGACGTCCAGGCGATCGGCGCTTGGAGACTTTCCAAGCCTTTGGGGGCCGGTCCCCATCGGACCGGCCCCCAGGCCAGGAGTGAGCCTCAGTGACCGGCGGCGCGACGCTTTTCGTAGGCGTCCATGGCGCGGCCGAGCTTCGCGAACTTCTCGGTGTAGGAGAACGGGTAGATGCCGGGCGGGGTCTCGGGCCGTCCGGCGTCGATGTACTGCGTGCCGAGGTTCGAGAAGACGACGATCACGTAGTTGCGCCCGCCCTCGCCGCGCAGGGCGCGGACGATGCCCGCGTCGCCCGCCGAGTTGTTCACCCAGCCGGTCTTGTGCGCGAACGCGACCTCGGCCTTCTTGTTGCAGGGACGGACGTCGCGCCCGAACTTGTTCCCGTCGACCGTCACGGTGCCGTCCGCGCCGATCCAGCGGGACGGGGCGGCGTTCGGCAGACCGGCCGCCGGATACTTCCCGCCGCACCAGTTCGTGCTGGACAGCATGTCGTTGAACCCCTGCTGCGCCAGCTCGGCGCGGAAGAACTTGCGCGACGCCGGGCTCAGCACGTCGTCGCTCTTCACCGGCTTGCCGTCGGGCGCCGTCCACACCGTGCCCGGGGCGCCGTTGACGAGCGTCAGCAGCTTGGCGGTGTCGAGCGAGCTCATCGTGATCTCGTTCGACCAGCGGCCGCCGTTGGACGCCCTGGTCCCCTTCAGTTGCAGCGTCTGCAGGCCGAGGTCCTGGAAGGTCTGGTTCAGCGGGTCGATGGCCTTGTGGTCGTGCAGCAGCTTGATCAGCGCGCACGACGCACCGTTGGACGAAACGGTGAGCGACGCGTCCATGTACTTGCGGACGGTGTTGCTCGTGGCCTCCCCGCACAGCGGGCTGATCTCGGTCGGCTTGTACGCGTAGGTGTCGTCCAGCTTGATCTCGCCCTTGTCGACGAGCCGCAGCACCCCGAAGTTGACCATGAGCTTCAGGACGGAGGCGGGGTAGTCGAGCATGTGGTCGAGCGGCGCGCCCTCCCTGCCCGGAACCACGTCGATGCTGCCCTGCCCCTTGTTCTTGTACCAGCCCGCGTCATCCCACTGCCGCCACCGCACACTCGTCGTGGACAGGTTCCCGTCGACGGGCACGACCACGCCGTTCTTGTACGTCGGGCTCATCAGAACGGTGCCGGACGAGACGGGACGACCGCGCCCGTCCAGTTCGATGATGGTGGCGTCCATCTGCGGCTGCTGCACGATCGGCTTAGGGTCGGCCGCGGCGAACGGACGCGTGCGCTGCGCCTCCTTGTCCACGGGGTTCCGCGTGGTGCGGAGCTGTGCCGTGGTCGGCGGCGCCGTGTCGAGAACCTCCTGGAACCGCAACTGGTCCATGGCCTGCCGCAGCTGTTCCGCGACTTTGCTCGTCTTCTGCACATCGGCGACCTTTGCCGCGTCGACCTGCGCCGGGTTCGCGGAACAGCCCGTCAGGGCCGCCGCCGTCAGTACCCCGATGGCCCCGTATGCCCACCTGTGTTTCACCGGTTCCCCTTTCCCCGTCGGCGAAGTTGATCAGCTTAGGGCTGGACGGGTGTCAGGGGAAAGGGATCTCCGAACTTTGGACCCGAAGTTCCTAGCGCACGAGTTCAACCAGCCGGCCCACCCAGTTGCGTCCGTTTCCACCCTGCGCGACCCAGTGGACGGAGCCCATCCCCACGTAGGCGATCGGGGCGTCACCCGTCCCGATCAGGACGTCCGCCAACCCGGGATGCCGCCCGTATTCCGCGCGCAGGAGACCGGCCATCACCGCCGTCCGGATCTGCCGCCAGTTCTCGACGCGGAGCTCCATTTCCGCAAGCTTCTGGGCGTCGTAGGCACGTTCAGCGGCACAGATCCGGTCGCGGGCGTCGAGTGCCCAGTGGGCATGCTCGACCGACGGATAGACGACGCCGCCGACCTCGATCGGCGACGGATGGTCGTTCTACAGCACGGCGATTCCCGCGTCCTCAGGCCATCCCTTCGGGTAATCGTCCCGGCGGCAGGTTCCTCCGGGTCGTCCGCGGGACGCTCGACCGCGTACTCAACGCGACGCGGGCGCGATCAGCAAAATAGTCCAGCGCCCATTCGCGCATGACCTCGGTGACCACGTCCTCGTCCCGAAACCAACCGCCTATCGGACGCTCGCCGTGTTGTCCATGTCACCCAGCGAATAATGGCGCTGATGCTCGGGAATCGCCAGGTAGGCGTTCCGCAGAGCCCGCCGGTCGGTCTCCTCCCGGGTTTCCAGGTACCGGTCAAGCACGGCCAGGCACCGCCCGGTGAAATCCGGACAACCGTTGAGGCGGTCCAGGTCGTCGGCCACCTCCCCAAGGAGCATCTCAGGCGTGAGCCCGAACGCCGGTTCCGCCGCTTTCCAACGCCCCAGCTCGAACGCATTAATCTGACCGCCCTCGGACACTTCGGTCACGCCCCAGCCGCTGTAGAGCTTCCCGCGCAACCCCTCGACGTCAACCCATTCCCAGCAGCTGATCGCCCCGGCCGCGAACACCAGCAGGTCAGTCACGTGATACGAGCGGTGCGAATGACACAGGAGGCGGTGGTGGCTGATACCGCGGGCTATCCGTAGCGCGTGCTCGACCAGCACCTGCTTCCCGACACTGCCCGGCGCGCCTCGCACCGCCTTTGGCTCCGGCCCCGGGACCTCATGCAAGGTCAACGCGAATAATGGTTGGTGGGCCAAGCCGGCCGTCGCATACCGTACGCCCGTGCGTGACCTGCTGAGCCTGCCCAAAGCCCACCTGCACGTGCACCTGGAGAGCACCGTCCGGTGGGCCACTCTCCGCGAGATCGGCGCGGCCAACGGCGTGAAGGTGCCCGACGACGTGGGGACGTTCGGGAGCTTCGCCGCCTTCTTCGCGCAGAACGACCTCGTCCGCGCCTGCCTGCGCCGTCCCGCCGACTTCCGGAGGGTCGCCTACGAGTTCTGCGAGGACGAGGCCGCGCAGGGCACCCGCTACGCCGAGGTGTCCTTCACCGCCGCCGGCCACGGCGAGCGGCTAGGCGACCTCGGCATGCCGCTGGCGGCCGTCCTGGAGGGCCTGGACGCCGGACGCGAGGCGTTCGGGATCGAATGCCGCCTCATCCTCGACCACTCGCGGCGCCGCTCCGTCGAACGCGCCTGGCGGACCCTCGACCTCGCACGCCACCACGACGGCGTCGTCGCCGTGGGACTCGCCGGCGACGAGGCCCACCCCGGCGACCCGTTCAACGACGTCTTCGCCGCCGCCCGCGACGCGGGCCTGCACGTCGTTCACCACGCAGGCGAAGGCGAGGGCCCGGCCAGCATCCGGCACGCGCTCGGCCCGGGCCGCACCGAACGTCTCGGCCACGGCATCCGCATCCTGGACGACCCCGACCTCGTCGCCGAAGTCCGCGACCGTCGAATCCCGCTGGAGGTGTGCCCGTCCTCCAACGTCGCCTTGGGCTTCGCTCCAACCCTCGAGGACCACCCCCTCCCTCATCTCCTCGGCGCGGGCCTGATCGTGACCCTCAACACCGACATCCCCGCCCTGGTCGGCACCCCCCTCACCGCCGAATACACCCGCGTCCGCGACACTTTCGCCTACGACGACCAAGCCCTAGCCAACCTGGCCCGCGCCGGCGTGGACGCCTCCTTCGCCCCCGCCTCAACCAAGACCCGCCTCCACCAAGAGATCACCACCTGGCTCACCACCACACCCTGAGCCTGCCCGCAAACCCCCACCCAACCAATCCATCCCCCGCCCGCCAGACACCACCACCCCCCACCACCCAGACATCACCACCTCACCACCCAGCGGAGAGACGCGTCCGTCACCCCCTGGGCGGACGCCCACTCGCCCTGGACGAGGCACCGGACGGCCGATGGCCGATCCACGACCGCCACGACCCACGCCTCAACGGCTGTGTCGACGTCAATCTCGAATCGTCCGCGATGACCAACGCGCTGCCCGTACACCGGCTGCACCTGAACGTCGACGAAACCGCAGACGCGCCCGCCGTCTACGTCCGGGCCGCCGACCTCACCGTCGACCGCCTGGAACAGTCCTACGCGCGCCTGCCCGACACCGCTGGACGCCAGAGCTACGCCTACGCCACCGCAACCCCCGGCCAAGGCCTGGACCGCCATCGCGTCCGCACCAAGGCAGGCCCAGGTGGACACGCGCGAGACGTCAGTGGTCAGGCACGGCCCGGCCGCCAGCACACGCCTTGGACGCCCACACCTCGCCACCCGCCGGGCTGCTGGTCATCACCGTCCTCACCGGGATCGTCGTGCTCCTGCTGCCCTTCCTCACCAGCGCCGGTCCGGCGGCACGCGTCCCGCTCTCGCTCAAGGGGCCTGGCAGAGGCCCCGCAAACGGCCCTGAGCTCGCCTGGCGGGGTCACAGGCCAGCGAGGAGACACGGCAGGCCTCGGGAGCCGCCAGGCATGGTCTGAGCGCCGAACCAGCTCAGATGGACGTCTGAGCGCCACCAGGCACCCCTCAGCACCCGCCACCTCCGCACCACCGGCCTGATGCCGCACCACCGAGCGAGGAAGGGCTAGGGCGGGGCGCACCCCGAGTCCGACCCGAGGCGCGCCCGACCTGAACCGGGGCCAGCCAGAGCGCAGAGGCGAACCGGCCTAATCCCCGGGGAACGGCCAAAGCGGGGGCACCGACCGGCCTGAGTCGGGTGCGGACCGGCCTGAGCCAGAGAGACCAGGCTGGTCGAGGGGATCGGGCTGGACCAAGGTACGGCTGAGCGAGGGCACGGGCCGGGCCGAGCGAAAGGCGCTGGCCAGGCTGAGCGGGGGCGTGACCAGGCTGGGTTGGGTGTGGGGCGGGCTGGGTGGGGCTAGAGGGGGATTAGGGGGCCGTTGCGGATTTCGCGGAGGAAAGGGTCGTTGCCGTCCTGCCATTGGGGTGGGGTGCGGACGACGGGGTGTACGGGGAGGGCCAGGCGGGCGGCGGCTTCCTGGGCGGTGTCGAATGCGGTGTCCGGGGCGAGGTGGCCGATGATGAGGACCTCCACGTCGGCCGGGTGGGGGCCTGAGGGGTGCTCGTAGCGTTCCGCCCAGGCGCCGAAGAGGTGGACCTCCTGGACGGCGGGCAGCCGGCCGAACTCCTCCGCCACCACCGCCGCGGGGCCGAAGGTCAGCATCAGGAGATGGGCGAGGGGCCCGTACAGCGGGCTGTCGGGGGCCCGCCTGACGAGGCGTCCGGCCATGGTGCGGCGAAGGGCGAGAACGCCGGCCCCGGACAAGCGCTCCACCTCGCGCATCACGGAGGCGAGGTCGGTGTGGAGCATCACCGCCAGGTCGAGCATCGACATCTCGCGTTCCGGCCCCAGCAGGAGACGGGCCAGGAGTTCGCCCTGCAGGCGCGACCGGAAGATCGGAAGCTCGGCCGGCGCGGGGGCTCGGACGTCCCGCAGGAACGCCTGCGCGACGTAGGCCTCGCGGGCGCCCCCTTCCCGTCGAAGTCCCGTACTCGATCGCATGTTCGAACACTATGGCTCACCTCCGACATCCACGATCGCGGACGCGCCCGGCCACAGGCACTAGAACAACGTTCTGTGGATTACGGGCCGTCCTCGGGATCGCGAGGCTCCTCCGACCCCGGAAGGAAGAGGCAGAACGGGTGTCCGGCGGGGTCGAGATAGACGCGAACGTCCGCCTCGGGCTGGAAATCGGCCAGCACGGCGCCCGTGGCCTCTGCGTGTTCGCCGGCCGCGTCCAGGTCGTCCACCTCGAAGTCCAGGTGGGCCATGATCTGCTGGGCGTCGGCAGAGGCGGGCCAAGTGGGCGCCTCATAGAGGGGCTCAGTCTGGAACGACAGCCCGGTTCCGCCGTTGGGCGGTCGCAGCTTCACCCAGTCGGGCTCGTCCTGCACGACCGTCCAGCCCAGGAGCCGCCTGTAGAAGGCCGCAAGGGCGCGCGGGTCGGGTGCGTCGAGGACGGGGGCGGAAAGCGTCATGCGCGGCGCGGGACTCATGTCGGCTCCTGCGAGTCGTGGGTACGCGCATGCTGCCCGCAGAAGACGCCACGCATGCGAAAGGGCCCGCGCCGGACGAATCCGATGCGGGCCCTTCCTGGACGTTCTCAGTCCTTGTTGAAGTTGACCGCGCCCTCGATGGGCGGCGGGCTGTCCGGGACGGTGGTCGGCTTCGGGACGCCCTTGAACGTGAACTTGGCGTTCTCCACCGTCGCGTCCTTGTTGTCGGGGTCGAAGCCCTCGGTGCCCACGAGCACGATCTGGCCGGCCTTCAGCTCGTTGTAGAGGATCTTCTCGGAGAGCTGGTCCTCGATCTCGCGCTGGATGGTCCGGCGCAGCGGCCGCGCGCCGAGCACGGGGTCGTAGCCCCGCAGCGCCAGCAGGTCCTTGGCCTCCTGCTGCAGTTCGAGGCCCATGTCCCGGTCCTTGAGCCGGTCGTCCACCTTGGCGATCATCAGGTCGACGATCTGGATGATCTCGGCCGGGGTGAGCTGGTGGAACACGACCGTGTCGTCGACGCGGTTGAGGAACTCGGGGCGGAAGTGCTGCTTGAGCTCCTCGCCCACCTTGGCCTTCATCCGGTCGTAGGAGCCCTGCTCGTCGTTCTGACGGGCGAAGCCCATCGACACGCCCTTGGAGATGTCCTTGGACCCCAGGTTCGTCGTCATGATGATGACGGTGTTCTTGAAGTCCACGACACGGCCCTGCGCGTCGGTGAGGCGGCCGTCCTCCAGGATCTGCAGGAGGCTGTTGAAGATGTCCTGGTGGGCCTTCTCGATCTCGTCGAACAGGACGACCGAGAACGGCTTGCGGCGCACCTTCTCCGTCAGCTGGCCGCCCTCCTCGTACCCGACGTAGCCGGGCGGGGAGCCGAACAGCCGTGACACGGTGTGCTTCTCCATGAACTCGGACATGTCGAGCTGGATCAGCGCGTCCTCGTCGCCGAACAGGAACTCCGCGAGCGTCTTGGACAGCTCCGTCTTACCGACGCCGGACGGACCGGCGAAGATGAACGAGCCGCCGGGACGCTTCGGGTCCTTCAGCCCAGCGCGGGTGCGCCGGATCGACTGCGAGAGCGCCCTGATGGCGTCCTCCTGGCCGATGACGCGCTTGTGGAGCTCGTCCTCCATGCGCAGCAGCCGGGTGGACTCCTCCTCGGTCAGCTTGAAGACCGGGATGCCGGTGGCGGTGGCGAGGACCTCGGCGATCAGCTCGTCGGTGACCTCGGCGACGACGTCCATGTCGCCGGCCTTCCACTCCTTCTCCCGCTGCGCCTTCTGGCCGAGCAGCTTCTTCTCGCTATCGCGCAGCGCCGCGGCCTTCTCGAAGTCCTGCGCGTCGATCGCGGACTCCTTGTCGCGCCGGACGTCGGCGATCTTCTCGTCGTACTCGCGCAGGTCCGGCGGAGCGGTCATCCGGCGGATGCGCATCCGCGAGCCCGCCTCGTCGATCAGGTCGATCGCCTTGTCCGGCAGGAACCGGTCGCTGATGTAGCGGTCGGCGAGCTGCGCCGCGGCGACCAGCGCGCTGTCGGTGATCGACACGCGGTGGTGCGCCTCGTAGCGGTCCCGCAGGCCCTTGAGGATCTCGATCGTGTGCGACAGCGACGGCTCAGCGACCTGGATCGGCTGGAAGCGGCGCTCTAGCGCGGCGTCCTTCTCCAGGTACTTGCGGTACTCGTCCAGCGTCGTCGCGCCGATGGTCTGCAGCTCGCCGCGCGCCAGCATCGGCTTGAGGATGGACGCGGCGTCGATCGCGCCCTCGGCGGCGCCCGCACCGACCAGCGTGTGCAGCTCGTCGATGAACAGGATGATGTCGCCGCGGGTGCGGATCTCCTTCAGCACCTTCTTCAGGCGCTCCTCGAAATCACCGCGGTACCGGGAGCCGGCGACCAGCGCGCCAAGGTCGAGGGTGTAGAGCTGCTTGTCCTTCAGCGTCTCGGGCACCTCGCCCTTGACGATCTTCTGCGCAAGGCCCTCGACGACGGCGGTCTTGCCGACGCCGGGCTCCCCGATCAGCACCGGGTTGTTCTTGGTACGGCGGGACAGCACCTGCATGACCCGCTCGATCTCCTTGCCCCGCCCGATCACCGGGTCGAGCTTGCCCTCGCGCGCGGCCTGCGTCAGGTTGCGGCCGAACTGGTCGAGGACGAGGGAGGTAGACGGAGCCGACTCCGAGGGCCCGCCGGAGGCGGCCGGCTCCTTGCCCTGATAGCCGTGCAGCAACTGGATGACCTGCTGGCGCACCCGGTTCAGGTCGGCGCCGAGCTTCACAAGAACCTGGGCCGCGACGCCCTCGCCCTCACGGATCAAACCCAGCAGGATGTGCTCGGTGCCGATGTAGTTGTGGCCGAGCTGCAGCGCCTCGCGCAGCGACAGCTCAAGGACCTTCTTGGCACGCGGAGTGAACGGGATGTGGCCTGACGGCGCCTGCTGGCCCTGGCCGATGATCTCCTCGACCTGCTGGCGCACCGCCTCAAGGCTGATCCCGAGGCTCTCCAGAGCCTTGGCAGCGACACCCTCACCCTCGTGGATCAGGCCCAGGAGGATGTGCTCGGTGCCGATGTAGTTGTGGTTGAGCATCCTGGCCTCCTCCTGGGCCAGGACGACAACGCGCCGCGCGCGGTCGGTGAACCTCTCGAACATCTCGTCGCTCCTCACAGAGCGGTTGGGCAGAGTCCGGAACGTCCGGAACTGTCCTTCCGCATGCTAGCCCGCCCCGAGGAGGCCGCCCGGTGCACTCCCACCAGGAGACGTTCCCCAGCTAAGCGCTGTTCAGTCTCATCCAACTACCGCATCGGTGCGTCATGTTCCCGCTACGCCCCAAGCGAACGGGGGCTTTCCGCAGGTCGGTCAGGGCGCGGGCCGGGAGTGCCGAATGGGGGTGAAGTTCCACCCGCGCGGCCTCTGTACCTCACTGGGCGCGCGCGCAAACCGTCCGGCCGCTACGCCACAAGCGAACGCGACCAGCGCGCAACAAGAGGGCTGTGCACGAGCGAGCACCGCCGCAACCGAACCGGCCCACGCGGACCGGCTGCAAGACCGGCCCAAGCAAACCAGCCAGCCAAGGGGGCCAGAGCAAGCAAGTCGACACCGCGAACGATCCCCCGAACCCGGGGCGCGTGACCGCTCAACCCGAACGAACCACGCGGAAGAGCGGAAGACGAGACCGCGCACGACGGATCAAGCGAACTGCGGCCGCAAGTCATCCAAGCCGCCCGCCACACGAATCAACTACGGAAACCGCCGCGT
Organism: Actinomadura sp. 9N215; assembly: GCF_044326345.1. Taxonomy (NCBI): domain Bacteria; kingdom Bacillati; phylum Actinomycetota; class Actinomycetes; order Streptosporangiales; family Thermomonosporaceae; genus Actinomadura; species Actinomadura sp. 9N215. Next base: position 19,338 of record NZ_JBIRBA010000029.1, read on the forward strand.
GGTGGACGAGGCGGCCGACCGTCCAGCAAGGAGCCGCAGCCCCACCGAGGCCGCCGAGGCCGACCACTTGGGAGACCAGTCCGCAGACGAACAACTCAAGCGAATGAACGCAACGAACGAAGGCAAACCGCGAGCGAACGACGCCGCCGCGCGAACGAGACCTTGCCGACCAGCCACGTCAACTCGCCGGGCGGGCAACTCTTGTTCGCCGCGCGGGGAACTTTGTCCGACGAACCGCTAAGCGAACAGGAGCCGTGGACGAAACGACGACGCCGCGTGAAGCGGTGCGCGTACCGGCCAAGCCGGAAACGACGTGGCGGACGAACCAGTCAAGTGAACTGGAGCCGCGAGCGAAACGACGCCGCAACGCGAGCGGACTGCGGGTAACGAGCGGCCCGCAGGTAAAACGACGGCGCGGATGAACCGGGTCGGGCGAACCAGGTCGGACGAACTGGTCGGACGAACCAGTCAGGCGAACTGGAGCCCAAACGAAACCGGACGGGAAACGGAGGCAGGCAACGGGGCGGAAACTGGCCACGGGAACGGTGGCACATGCGAACTCGGCTGAGCGAACGGGCCAGAGGAACGATGCGCATGGGAACCGGCCGAGTGAACGGGTGAAGTGAACAGTGAACCGGGCCGCAGACGAACGGCCCGTCTCACGAACGGAGACGGGCCGCCGGTGGGCTGACGGGTCAGTTGGCCGCCTCGTACTGTTCGATCACATGGGCCGGGATCCTGCCGCGCTCATTGACCTTGATGCCATTGTTCTTGGCCCAGGCGCGGATCTCAGCGCTGCGCTCGCGGCTGGACGCGCCGCGCTGCCGGCGACGACGCGTGCCCGTACCCGCCTTGCGCGACTTCTCCACGAACGGCTTAAGAGAATCCCGCAGCTTCGTTGCGTTGGCGCCACTCAGGTCGATCTCGTAGGAGGCGCCGTCGATCGAGAACGCTACGGTCTCGTCCGCCTCGCCACCGTCGAGGTCGTCGACGAGAAGCACCTGAACCTTCTGTGCCATGGGGACAGACCCTTTCGGCTTGAGCAAACTGCATTCGGTTGACAAACATATACCGAGTGGTGCGCCGATGACAATTCCGCCGCCCTCCTTGAACCGGCACTCCCCGGCGAAGTCGCCTTCCGGCCCGTGACCGGGAGTAATCGCCTCGTCGTTTCCAGAGCGTCCGGCGATGCGCCCGGACGCACCGGACACGGCCTGCGAATTCTTCGCCAGGCCCGAGCACGACGGGGTTTTCGGGCACGGCGGGCGTCACGACGCGACGCGCTGACCTGGGTCGGCGCTCGCGCATTGGCCCGCGTTTGCGGACGGCTCCGCTTTCCGGCGGACGGACCGTCCGGAGGCGAAAGCGGTGCGGGCGACCTTAACAGCCGGGGCACACGGACACCGCCGCCACCGATTAACTCTGACGTAACGGCGCTAACCGCGACCCGGGGGAATGTCCCGGGGGCCGCCCGGCCCGCAGCACGGCGGCTGATCACCGCCCCGGCCGGACGATGTGGCTGGATAACGACCTGGTGAGCCGAGCCGAAATCTGTTGCCGCCCGCCCGTGACGGGAAGTCACGGACCGCGCTCTCCGCGTGGAAGCGCTCGGTACTCGCCCATCCCGAAATCAGGAGATTGCGACACAATCCCACCTCCGCCCCAGTTCTTCAACCCGCGTCGGAGGCGATGCCGGAGCCGGGTGCCGAGCTCCTCCGATCCCGAGGGACACGTGAAGCGAAAGGCCCGTTCCAAGCGAGACGGTGTCCCATCCGGAGTAAGTCCTGGGCCCAATGTGAGCCAGGCCCAGGCCGAAGGGCAAGGGGCCACAAGCGCCCTCTCAAAGCGGAGGACGCGTCCGGGACGAGACACATCTCACCCCGATTCAGGGCCGTAACCTGAACGAGCTGGCATTAGCCGTGCGAACGCCGGGCGTCCGAAACAGAGCGGACATCTCCACGAAAGCCGGTATGGCCGGGCGTGTCCACTCCGTGCGCCGAGGGATCATGAGCCGGCGAAGTCGGGCCCGGCCGTCTCACAGTTCGGACGAGGAAACCTGAGAGTGGCTCTCAGAAGGCCGATGATTCAACGGGAGAGGCGTTTTACGACCAGCGTCCCGGTGAGTCTGTCATGGACGGCCTGGCGGCGCGTGCCCTCGTACAGGGCCCCCGCGTTCGCCAACCAGAAGATGCCCGCAAGTAGCCCGGCAACGGGAATCGGACGCGCCGCGATCGGCAGCGAATAGACCGCGGCACGCGCAACGGCGCGCACAACGTCCAGGCGGGGCCGCTCATTGATCGGCACGAGGTCCGTCGCGGCGTCCGGCGTCGGTCCCGATTCGTCCTCTTGCCCTTGCCGGCTCGACTCGGCGTCTGTCTCTTGCGATTCGGGCGCGGATTCGGAGGTCAGTGCCTCCGTCTTGCCGCGGCGGGCTTTCGCCGCCGTCTCCCCGGGCGCGAGAGGCGCATTGGGGGCGACGACGACGACTTCTATGCCGGCGACGCGTTTGCCGATCGTCCGGCTCCAGAGGGTGAGCTGGATCGCCTCGTACAGCAGCATGCATCCGGCGAAGGCCGGTGGGGCGACGACGTCCACCGTGGGTCCGGACACCAAGGCACGGACGACGACGATGACGGGCACACCGACGATGAGGGTGTCGACGATGCGCGCCAGGAGGCGCTGGCCCGGTTCGGCGAGCGGTGCCTCCCGCACGGGCCTTACTCCGGGTATTCGGCGTACTCGTCGTAGCCGGCCCGCTCATCGACGACCAGCGTCCCGGCCAAGCGATCGTGGAGTGCCTGGTGCAGGGGCTGGTCCCAGATCGCCCACAGGTACGCCATCAACGCGCCCGCCCAGACCAGCACCATCCCGTACGCGGCGTAGTCCCACACCATCACCGCGATGACCAGGAAGAAGAAAACGCCGATCTGGTAGCCCACATGGACGATTCCAGCGCGCCACACGGCTTGCGTGGTGGTCAATGGTTGCCCGCCGGGCGCCTGGACGATGCCAAGCCCCATGACGCGCTTGCCGAGCGTTCGTCCAGACATGGACAGTTGGACGGCCTCGTAGAGCAACGGCAACACCGACAGGACACAGAAAAGGGTGAAGATGATGGGCCAGTTCCACACACCCCCCTCGTCCTCGGTCTTGCTGCCAGGCTTGCCCAGGCCGAACGCACCGATCGTGATCGGCAGGACGAGCGCGAACCCGAAAACCGCGACGAGCCCGTTGTCGATGAGCCGCGCGCCTGCACGGCGATGGATCGGCGCCAAGGGCAGCTCATCGCCGCCGTAGTCGTCATGGGACGCGTCGTACGGCTCGTTGTACCCCGGCTGCTGACCCCACTGCTGTTGCTGTTGCGGCGGCTGCTGCCACTGCTGCTGTGGTTGTCCCTGCGGTTGCTGTTGAGGTTGCTGCCATTGGGGACCTTGGTACGGAGGCGGCGGGCCGTAGGAACCCTGCCCCTGCTGCGGCGGGTACCGCCGCCCGCGGTCGGGGGAATCGCTCATCGGGTCAGTCCTCCAGGCGAAGCAACATCCGGGTGTTGCCCAACGTATTGGGCTTGACCCGGTCGAGGTTCAAGAACTCTGCAACGCCTTCGTCGTAGGAGCGGAGAAGCTCCTCGTACACCTCTGGCGCCACCGGAGTCCCCAGGATCTGCTGAAAGCCATGGCGCGCGAAGAACTCCACCTCGAAGGTAAGGCAGAACACCCTCCGCACGCCGAGTTCCCGCGCGGTCTCCAGCAGACGGGCCACGATCCGGTGCCCGATGCCGCGTCCGCCGTACTCCTTGCTCACGGCGACGGAACGGACCTCCGCGAGGTCCTCCCACATCACGTGCAGCGCGCCGCAGGCGACGACCGGTCCCGGCGTGCTGTGCTGGACGTCCTCGGCGACCCAGAACTCCTGGACGTCCTCGTACAGCTTCACCGTGGACTTCTTCAGCAGGCGTCGTCCCGAACCGGCGTACCGATCGACCAGCCTGCGAATCTCTTGAACGTCGGCGGTACGGGCTCGCCGGATCACGACCTCCACAAACAGGCGAGATTATCGAACGCGTCGCCACCGCCAGCGGTCAGTAGTGCCCGCAGGCGGGCGATGCGGGCTGGCTCCGCATGCGGCGATGGGCGAGCAGCAGTGACTAGATAAAACCGACTAGGCATTGCCCGGGGTGCCAAAAAGTGAGCAAGGACACAGGATTTCAGGGGGCGTGACCGGCGCTCCGGTGCCGACAAGCCGCCGCCACCTGCGATTTCGCATGTTCTGGTTGGCATCCAAAGCGGGTTCCGTTAGTGTCCTGCGCTGACGTCGGCCAACCGCAGGACGCGGAGGCCGCACCGCCGAGTCCAAGGGCCGCAACCAGCGCCCCGAGGAGCCGGGGACCCACTTCCGGAGCGTTCGGGGAGCCGCCCCGGGCTGACACCGTGAGGGGTGAATCCGCAGCCGCGTGGAACCGAATTCCACGCGTGCCCGCGGACGGGCTGCTCCAGCCCCAACCCGTCAGCTAACTCGGTAGGCGGACGAGGAGAGGAGAATTCGTGGAGCCATCGCGCCCTGCTTCCCTTTCACGATCTGCTCGTTCAAGCTCCCGGCAGTCGCCATCGGCGCGGAAAGCCCGGACGGCCCGAAAAGTCCAGAAGCCCCGGACGGCCTGGGCGCCCTGGACGGCCCGGTTCCGCGGTAGAGCGATCACCGTGGCCGGTGCGCTCGTCGCCCTTTCGGTCGCACCGCACACGGTCGCGGTCGCGCACGCAGACCCTGAGCCGTCCACGAAGGAACTCAGGGCGAAGGCCCTCAAGCTCGCCGACCAGCTGGAGCAGCTCACCGAGCAGTACAACGGGCTGAAGGTCAAACTCGCGCAGTCGCAGCGCGCGGCCAAGGTCGCCACCGAGAACGCCCAACGGCAGGAGAAATCCCTCCAGACCATCCGCGAGAAGGTCGGTTCTCTGGCCGCGACCAGTTACATGCAGGGCGGTTCCGACCCCACGGTGTCGTTCGTCGCCTCCCAGGACCCGCAGTCCGTCCTCGACCAGGCCGCCACGCTCAACTACTTCGCCAAGCGGGACAGCACCAAAGTCCTCGGGCTGATGCAGGCCATGCAGGCCGCGCAGCGCGCCCGCAAGTCCGCCGAAGCGCGCGCCACGCAGGTGAAGGCGCTGCGTACGCAACTGGATTCGCAGCGCAAGAAGGTCACCGAGACGTACGAGAAGGTCCGCGGCACGCTCGTCAAGCGAGACCCCACCCAGCTCGCCAAACTCCCCGTCGTCGGCACCGGCAAGGGCGTGCAGGCCCTGCGCTACGCGATGACCAAGATCGGCGACCCGTACGTCTGGGGCGCCGCCGGGCCGAACGCCTTCGACTGCTCGGGCCTGACGATGTGGGCCTACAAGCAGGTCGGCATCAACCTGCCGCACTACACCGGCAGCCAGTGGAACGCGGGCACCCACGTGTCCCGCGGCCAGCTCCAGCCGGGCGACCTCGTGTTCTTCCACTCCGACCTGCACCACATGGGGATCTACGTCGGCGGCGGCAAGATGCTGCACGCGCCCCACACCGGCGACGTCGTGAAGATCGCGCCCATGGCGGGCCGTCCCTTCGCCGGCGGCGTCCGAGTCGCCTGAGCCCGGCGGACGCCCCCAGCGTCCTAGCGCCCTGGTGTCCGACTGAGAATGGTCAGCGGAATCCCTTGCGCTCGGCAAGCGTCCTAGGACGCCCCTGGACGCCCTCGGATGGGCCCCTGCGGTCGGCGGGCGCATCTGGTGGGTGTCACGGGCGTTGCGGGCGTCGATGAGATCGAGGGCGCGCTTGACGTGTCCTCGGCGAGCGTTGAACACCGTCTGCGGCGAGCGTTGAACACCGTCCGCGGCGACGCCTCCTGCAGGGACCTACCTGTCAGGGTGCGGGCGCCGCCGCTGCGGGGTCGGACGGAGGGTTCTGAATGTTTGCCGCCTGGATTCTCGTGGCGCTCGCCGTCCCCGGACGAGCGTCATTGGGGGTTGCCGCTAGATGAGCTGCCTTCGGGCCGCCCACACCACGGCCTCGATAGGGGTGTTGACCTCCAGCCGGTCGCAGATGGTCCGCAACCGGCGTCGCAAGGTCCGTGCGCTCAGCTCCAGCTTGCGAGCCGCCACATCGGCGGTGACACCGCTGGCGATTTGAGCGAGCAGCCGAATCTCTTCCTCGCTCAGCCCGAAATCGTCGGTGCCACGACGTGCGAGTGTGGCCTGTTCCACTCCGTCCTCCCTCGTCCGTGGTGATGACCGCGGGGATGCAGCCGTCCGCTGCACAGGCACGGGTTGGCCTCGATCTGTACGCGCGTTGGGTTGCCGGGCCCGGAGCGCCTCCGGACTCAGATCATCGGTTTCCTTTTCTGTCTCGCGCGCTTGGCCGGAGGTGGCCGTTGGGCCGATTGCGGGGGCTTTCGGGGGAACTCCGGGTGACGATTCACTCGTTGGCCATCCGAGGGAGACGGGATGGGATCGCCAGCCATCCGCACCGTCCCTTCTCGTTGGACTCGCCAGATCTCGCCGTGGTCGAAGATCGTGAATCGTTTCAAGCTACGCTTCGGCTCGGAACGCTAGGCGGCCGGATCCGGCCCGTCAAGCGCTGGTTCAGTGCAATGTGCGCGCCGATGGTCGCGGTCTGTGACCGTGCTTTCGCGAATGCACTATGCAAAACTCCACTACCTGGGGAAACATGCCTGGGACGGGACGAGGAGCGAGTTGCCACAGACCAGTATTCGTGAGGTCGCGAGGCGTGCTGGAGTCTCAGTTGGGACCGTTTCGAATGTCCTAAACCGGCCAGACCTCGTGGCCGAAGCTACCCGTGACCGTGTTCGCGCGGCGATCGAGGAGCTCGGATTCGTCCGGAACGAGTCCGCGCGCCGGCTCCGGCGGCGTCCCGAACGCACCGCGGGCGAGTTCGGCGACGAGCCGCGGCGCGCATTCGGCGTCGTCGTCGAAGACCTCACCAACCCGTACGCGACCGACGTCGCCCGGGGGGCGGAGGCCGCGCTCAACGCCCTCGGTCACGACGCGCTCTGGCTCTCCAGCGACCACTCCGCCGCCAAGGAGCGGCGTTCCGTGGAACTCCTGGAAGAGCAGAACGCCGCCGGCGTCCTGATCATCCCCGTCGGGCTCGGTTCCCGCGACATCGCCCAGCTGCGCGCCGCGGGGATGAGCGTGGTGCTGATCGACCGGGACGCGTCCGGGGTCTGCTCCGCCCAGGTCGACCACGTCGCGGGCGGTGAGATCGCCGCCGCGCACCTGCTCGGCACCGACCGGGAGCGGATCGCCTTCGTGACCGGCGTCCCCGAGCCGCAGCCCTGCGTCGAACGCCGCGACGGCGCCGCCCGTACGATCGTCGAGGCCGGCTTCGGAAAACCCCCGATCCTGATTCTGGACGCGCTGAGCCCCAGCGAGGGCCAAGCCGCCGCCCACCAGATCATGGCGATGTCGCCGACACCCGACGGCGTGTTCTGCGCCAACGACCTGCTCGCGATCGGCTTGATCAACGAGCTGATCCGGCTCGGCGCGCGCGTCCCCGAGGACATCGCGGTGATCGGATACGACGACATCGAACTCGCCGCGAGCGCCGCCGTGCCCCTCACCACCATCCGGCAGCCCCGCCGCGAACTCGGCTGGGAAGCCGCCGAACTCGCGCTGGCCGAGGTAGGCGAGGGCAAGTCCCATCAGCACCGTCAGGTGGTCCTCAGACCCGACCTTGTCATCCGCGAAAGCGCTTAACCTTCGCCGCCCCCCAGGCCAGAAGTCACCCTTGCCCCCGGCAAGCCTCGTCCCCCAACACTCTCGCACCGCACCGCCGCACCGCCGCACCGCCGTCCCGCCGTCCCGCCGTCCCGCACCGCCGTCCCGCACCGTCCTCCCGCGCCGCCGTCTGTGCCACTGTCCCGCCGCACCGTCCCGCCGCACCATCCCGCCGCACCATCCCGCCGCACCGTCCCGCACCGCCGTCCCGTCCTCCCGCGCCGCCGTCTGTGCCACTGTCCCGTACCGCCGTCCCGCACCGGCGTCTCGCACGCGGTCGCCCCGTCGGCGACTCGTGCCGTCGCCTAGGCGTCCGTGTGCGCGCTTCGTGGGAAGGCCGTCCCCCGCCTAGTCAGTCGTTGACACGCCACCCGTCGAGCCTGCCCGGCCCCTCCCGGCCACCCCCGGGCGCTCGCGCCCCAAAGAGTGATCCACAGCCGGACGAGCGGCCAAGGCGGCGCGTACCCAGGAGAGTGACATCTCGTCCACGCGGGCGAGCGACACCGTCTGCGTGGGCCCTGTGCTCAGCGAGTCATCAGTTTCGGACGTCACGCAGCCGACTGGGATGGGCGCCGACCTGCACGCTGCCCTGGGGCCCGTTCGAATGGCTCTGTGCGTTCTGGGCGGTCCGGCCTGGGGCCCTGGCGCACTCGCAAGGCCGTAGGCCCGCAGGACTCCGGTCGAGGGCATAGAACGGGAATTGGGGCCGCGCGCGCCGCCAATGGGGCGGGGCCCGGCCGTCCTGTCAAGCGTGCGTCGGGTGGGTCCGGTCTGTGGCGGCTAGACGGTGTTGCGCTCGTAGATCAGGCGTAGGCCGATGAGGGTGAGCCAGGGCTCGAACGCGTCGATGCTGCGGGACTCCTCCAGGACGAGGGGCGCGAGGCCGCCGGTGGCGATGACCGTGACCTCGCCGGGGTCTGCGGCGAGTTCCTCGGACATCCGCTCGACGATGCCGTCCACCTGCCCGGCGAAGCCGAAGATGATCCCGGACTGCAGCGCCTCGACGGTGTTCTTGGCCACCACGTTCCGCGGCCTGACCAGCTCGATCTTGTGCAGCTGGGCGCCGCGCGACGACAGCGCGTCGATCGAGATCTCGATGCCGGGCGCGATCGCGCCGCCCACGTACTCGCCCTTCGCGGAGACGGCGTCGAAGGTGGTGGCGGTGCCGAAGTCGACGACGATCGCGGGGCCGCCGTGCGTGTGGACGGCGGCCAGCGCGTTCACGATGCGGTCGGCGCCGACCTCCTTCGGATTGTCCATCCGGACGGGGACGCCGGTCTTGACGCCGGGCTCCACGATCACCGCAGAGACGTCGCCGTAGTAGCGGCGGCACATCTCCCGCATCTCGTGCAGGACGGACGGAACCGTGGAGCACAGTGCGATGCCGCTGATGTCGGTGTCGGCCAGCAGCGGGCTCTGCTGGACGAGTCCCTGCAGGACCACGGCGATCTCGTCGGCGGTGCGCCGCGGATCGGTGTTGATCCTCCAGTGCTCGATCACCTCGTCGCCCTCGAACAGGCCGAGAACGGTCTGGGTGTTGCCGACGTCGATGGTGAGCAGCATCAGGTCCCCGCTGGTCAGGTGAAGTCAAGGCCGATGTCGAACACGTGCGCCGAGTGCGTCAGCGCGCCGACCGCAAGGTAGTCCACCCCGGTCACGGCGACGTCTCGGGCCCGATCCAGGGTAAGCCCACCGCTGGCCTCAAGCTCCGCCCGCCCCGCGACAAGGCGAACCGCCTCGGTCATCTCGGCGTCGGTCATGTTATCCAGCAGAATGCTCCGCGCGCCCACCGCGAGCGCCTCCTCGACCTGCGCGAGAGTGTCGCACTCCACCTGGATGTGGAGGGACGGGTACACGGCGCGGATCGCCTCGTACGCCTTGGTGACGCTTCCGGCCGCGGCGACGTGGTTGTCCTTGATGAGGGCGGCGTCGTACAGGCCCATCCGATGGTTGACGCCGCCACCGCATTGCACGGCGTACTTCTGCACGGCGCGTAGGCCCGGGAGCGTTTTGCGGGTGTCACGGACCTTGGCCTTGGTACCGGACATCGCGTCCATCCATTTCCGGGTCGCCGTCGCGATTCCAGACAGGTGAGTGAGCAGATTCAGGGCCGTCCTCTCAGCCCGCAGCAATGCTCTGGTGGGACCGCTCACCGAGATGAGCACCTGTCCGGGGACGACCCGTTCGCCGTCTTCGGCCTTCGCGTCGTATGCCACGTCCAAGACGTCGAACACGACGCACGCCACGGGGATGCCTGCGACGACGCCGTCCTCGCGGGCCCTGAGGTCCCCGGCCGCGGTTTCGTCGGGCGCGAAGATCGGCATGCTGGTGACGTCGACCTCGCCGTCCTCGGCCAGCGCCGTCCGGACGAGGTTATCCACAGTCTGTGGATCGAGCCCGGCGTCGCTCAGCTTCTGCGACAGTTCCGGTGTCATGAGCGCTTTCCTTCCAGAGGTTCGTAGGTGGTCGTCAGGACGTTCCCCTCCAGCCGCGTGACCAGATGGCCGCGCCATTCCTCGTCGCGTCTCTCGGGGAAGTCCTCCCGCCAGTGGCTGCCCCGCGTCTCCTCCCGCCGCCGCGCCGCCGCCACGATCGCGGACGCGACAATGTGCAGATTGGTGACCTCCCACGCCTCCACCCCCGGCTCCAGAACCGCCCCGCTCCCTGGCTCAAGCCCCGACCCGAGACCAACCCCGGCCCCCGCCCCAGACCCAGACTCCGCCCCAGACACCGATCCGGAACCCATCCCGGGAGCAGCCCCTGACCCCGTGCCGCGAGCAGCCCCAGACCCCATTCCGAGACCAGACCCAGACCCCATTCCGAGACCAGACCCAGACGCCCTGCCGAGACCAGACCCAGACGCCCTGCCGGGAGCAGACTCCGACCCCGTGCCGGGAGCAGATCCAGACGTCGGCCCTGGAGCAGGCCCGGGACCAAACCGGGGGCTCGGCCGGGGGCTCGGCCCGGGGCCCGGCTGTGGATCTGTCCGGAGCAATCCGGCCAGCTCACGGGCAGCGGTCTCCAACCCGTCCGCCCCACGAAGGACACCCGCATAGGAGGTCATGATCCGCTGAATCTCCCCCCGCACCCCCGCCCCGAGCAGCCTGCTCCCCTCATCGGAGCCACGCGGCATCTCCGCGTCCCTCGACCCTGCGTCGGTTAGGCGAAGGGCCGCGGCAATGCGCTCGGCGAAGACGAGGCCTTCCAGAAGGGAGTTAGAAGCCAGACGATTCGCACCATGGACACCCGTGCAGGCGACCTCGCCGCAGGCGTAGAGGCCGGGGACGGACGTCCGTCCATGCAGGTCCGTCCGGACGCCCCCGCTCGCGTAGTGAGCGGCAGGGACGACCGGGATCAGATCCGTCACGGGGTCGATGCCGTGATGCCTGCAGGCGGCGAGGATGGTCGGGAACCGGTTCTCCCACATCGATGCGCCGAAGTGCCGACCGTCCAGCAGCATGTGGGACGTGCCGGTCTCGCGCATCCGGTTCATGATCCCCTTGGCGACGATGTCGCGCGGAGCCAGTTCGGCGAGGTCGTGGCGTCCGACCATGAAGCGTGTCCCGGAGTGGTCGACGAGATGCGCGCCCTCACCCCGGACGGCCTCGGAGATCAGCGGCTGCTGGCCCCGCGCACCCTCGCCGAGCCACAGCACGGTGGGGTGGAACTGGACGAACTCGAGGTCGGCGACATCCGCCCCGGCGCGCAGCGCGAGCGCGACGCCGTCGCCAGTGGAGACCTCGGGGTTCGTGGTGGCCGAGAACACCTGGCCCAGCCCTCCGGTGGCGAGGACGACGGCCCGGGCGCGGACGGCGCCGACGCCGCCCGGCTGTCCTTCACCCATGACGTGGAGGGTGACCCCGGCCGCGCGTCCTGCGACGTCCTTCAGCAGGTCGAGAACCAGTGCGTGCTCGATGACCTCGACACCGGAGTCCTTGAGGGCGGCGAGGAGCGCGCGGCTGATCTCCGCACCCGTCGCGTCCCCGCCCGCGTGGGCGATCCGGCGCCGGTGGTGGCCGCCCTCGCGCGTCAGGGCGATGTCGCCACCGCTGGACCGGTCGAACGCGGCGCCAAGCTCGATGAGGCCGCGGACCGCCTCCGGCCCTTCGGTGACGAGGGCCCGGACGGCGTCCTCGTCGCACAGGCCGACGCCGGCGGTGAGGGTGTCGGCGAAGTGCTCCTCGGGGGTGTCGTCGGGCGCGAGCGCAGCGGCGATCCCGCCCTGCGCCCAGCGGGTCGACCCCGCGTCCAGGAGGGCTTTGGTGACGAGCAGCACCCGCCCGCGCGGACGGCACCGCAACGCGGCGACCAGGCCCGCTATGCCGGAGCCGATGACGACGACGTCGGTCTCGGTGCTCCAGCCGGGGTCGGGGGCGGCGAGAACGGAAGGGATCATGAACCCTCCTCGGGATCGATTCTCGTCATTATGACCCTAACCCCGGACCACTCCACCGCCCACCCCCACATTTCACACAAAACCGCAGGACAACGGGAATGTGTCAACACTCTCCACCAAGAGGCCCACCACCCCCACCGAGGCACCAACCAAACAACCGCCCACCCAAGCCAAACGCCCCACGCGCATCCCCTCTGGGACCGGAGCAGGGTTACGACTCCACTCGCAAGAACCCATCGCCGCCTGGGGCAGCAACCAGACAGCCCACGCCCACGCCAAACGCCCACGCACGTCACACCCCGGATCGTGACGTGGGCGTTGGACCCGCCCGACCTGGCGACGGCAATGCCGGTGACGGCAATGCCGGTGACGGCGATGCCGGTGACGGCGATGCCGGTGACGCAGGTGGAGTACGCCCGCAAGCGGACCGGCGACTACGGACGGTGGAGGCCCGCCACCCGGAGGCGGCCACCAAGCGACGCACCCACCCCCACACATCACCTCAGGAGCCAGGGGCCAGGTCAGGTCTCCGGTCACCAAAGACCCCAGCTAAAGAGGGCAGCAACCGGACAACCCGCGCCCACGCCAAACGCCGCACGTCGTCCCTGAGGCTTAGGGCGAGCTAGGCCTCCGCTCGCCAGGAGGCTCCCGGCCCACGCCGAGGCAACAACCGCTCACGCAAAAGACCGACACATCTCACCACCAGAAACGACAGCGGGTCGCCCTCCGCTCACCAACAGGCCCCCAGCCCACCAAGGCAACAACCGCTCACGCAGAAGACCAACGCATCTCACCTCCAGAAACACCAGCGGGTTGTCCTGCGCTCGTCAGGAGGCTCCCGGCCCCACTTTGAGGCATCGACCGCTCACGTAGGAGGGCCACGCATCTCACCTTCAGGACCAAGAGCATGTTCGCCTCGGCTCGACAGTGGCCCCCCATCGCGCCAAGTGGTGGCCCCGCCCGCGTTAGCGGTCATCGGCGATCGCGCCGCGCATAAGGGTCAGGTACGTCATCTCAAGGGTTAGGAGCGAGTTGGGTCTTCGCTTGGCTAGGGGCTGCCGTCCAGCCCGAGGCCGCGAGCGCCCGCGCAAGGGCGTCCGCGGACGTTGTCTTTGGGGTTAGGGGTGGGTTTGGTCTCCGCGGAGTTCGGTGGTGCCGGGGACGGGGGCGGCGGGGTCGGTGTCCAGGGAGATGATCTTGTTGGAGCGGTCGACGTGGACGACGCCGGGGACGAACTCGCGGGCCTCGGTGTCCGTGAGCTGGGCGTAGCTGATGATGATGACCAGGTCGCCGGGCTGGACGAGACGGGCGGCTGCGCCGTTGACGCCGATGACGCCGGAGCCGCGCTCGCCCGCGATCAGGTAGGTCTCCAGCCGGGCGCCGTTGTCGATGTCCACGATCGCGACCTGCTCGCCGGGCAGCAGGTCGGCGGCGTCCATCAGGTCCTGGTCGACGGTGAGGGAGCCGACGTAGTGCAGGTCCGCCTGGGTCACGGTGGCACGGTGGATCTTCGACTTGAACATCGTCCGGATCATCAGGGCTCCTCGGGGAACTGGACGGGGACGTTGTCGATGAGGTGCGTGGCGCCGACGCGGCCGGCGACGGCCAGGACGGCCGGGCCCTCGTACGGGGGCGTGATCGCGGTGAAGGTCGCGGGGTCGACGAGGACGAGGTAGTCGAGGAGGAGCGGCGGGTCCGCGGTGACGGCCTTGTCGAGGACGGCGTTCGCCGCGGCGAGCACGGCCTCGGGCCCGCCGGAGGACGCGTCCGCACCGGCGTGGAGCGCGCGCGACAGCGCGAGGGCGGTTCGGCGTTCGGCCTCGGAGAGGTAGCGGTTGCGGCTTGAGAGGGCCAGGCCGTCCGGCTCCCGGACGGTCGGCCCGGCGGCGATCTCGACGGGGACGTTCAGGTCGGCGACCATCCGGCGGATCATCGCCAGCTGCTGCGCGTCCTTCTCGCCGAAGATCGCCATATCGGGACGGACGAGGTTGAGCAGCTTCAGCACGACGGTGAGCATCCCGTCGAAGTGGCCGGGCCGCGAGGCGCCCTCGACGACCTCTCCCATCGGGCCCGACTTGATCGTGACCTGCGGGGTGTCCGGATACATCACCGAGTGGGGCGGGGCGAAGACGAGGTCGACGCCTTCGGCGGCGCACATTTCGAGGTCGGCGGCGAGGGTCCGGGGATAGCGGTCGAGGTCCTCGTCCGGGCCGAACTGGAGCGGGTTGACGAAGATGCTGACCGCTACCGCGTCCGCGCTTCGGCGGGCCCGCCGGAACAGGGAGCGGTGGCCTTCGTGCAGCGCCCCCATGGTCGGGACGAGCGCCAGGCGTCCCTTGATCCGGGAGCGGGCTCCGGTCAGTTCGTCCCGTGTCCGGGTGATCGTCGGTGTCACGGTGTCCCCTTCACTGCCGCGAGGCCCGGGTGCCTCGCGTCCGATGCGACCGTTGGGTTTCCGGCGGACGTCCGATGAGCCGGCAACACCAACGGCCCCCGCCGAACGGTCCGCCGATCTCATCCGCGACCGCGTTCCGTTGAAACCCGCCAACGTCGGCCGCACCGTCAGTCGGCCAGGGCTTCGAGGAGGCGTTCGGCGTCCTCGGGCTTGAGCATTCCGGCCGCGAGGGCCCGGTCGGCGGTGAGGCGGGCCAGCGCGATGTAGGCGCGGCGGCTTTCGGGCGACACCTTGGCCAGTTCGCCGACGTGGTCGGAGACGGTTCCGGCGTCGCCGCGGGCGACCGGGCCGGTGAGCCCGTCGATGCCGAGGCGCAGGCCGTTGTCGAGGGCGGCGCCGAGGAGCGGGCCGAGCATCCGGCCAGGTTCGGCGACGCCGGCGGTGCGCAGCAGGTTCATCGACTCGACGACCAGCGTGACCAGGTGGTTCGCGCCTCCCGCGAGCGCCGCGTGGTACAGCGGGCGCATCTCCTCGGTGATCCAGACGGGTTCGCCGCCCATCTCCACGACGAGCGCCTCCGCGACCGGGCGCAGCGGCTCGGGCGACGTGACGCCGAACGAGATCCCGGCGAGCCGGTTCACGTCGTCCGGACGTCCGGTGAACGTCATGACCGGGTGCAGGGCGAGGGGGAGCGCGCCGGCGCGGGTGAGCGGGTCCAGGATGGCGGCGCCGTAGCGGCCGCTGGTGTGCAGGACGAGCTTGCCGGTGACCGCGACACCCGCCGTCACCAGGCCGGACGCGAGTTCGGGCAGTTCGTCGTCCGGGACGGTCAGCAGCACCAGATCGGCGGCCGCGACGACGTCGGGCGGCGCCGCGATGTCCGCGCCGGGCAGGCGTTCCGCCACCCGTGACCGCGACCGCTCGGACACGGCCGTCGCGGCGATCACACGGTGCCCCGCGCGGGACAGCGCCGCGCCGAGCGCCGTGCCGACGCGTCCGGCGCCCACGACGCCGACCGCGAGCCGCGCGGGCCTGTCCTCCGGGGTCGGCTCCGGCCCGTTTCCAGGCGCGGCGGAGGAATGCGTGACGTGTGGGTCCATCGGTTCGTTCCAGTCCTCAGGTAGGTACCGGACGTGCGCGAACCAGGCTACCCGCGGGCCCGGGTCACGCCGCCCGGCGGGTCACGACCAGGATGACGTCCGCGCCGGCGGCCAAGCTGACGGCCGAGGCGACAGCCAAGTGGCAGCCCGGTCGGCCACCGAAGCGACGGTCAGGGCGACTCCAAGGTTACGGCCAACGCAACGGCCAGGATGGCAACCACGGATACGGCCGAAGTGACGGCCAGGAAGGCAGCCGCCACGACGACCAAGCCGACAGCCAAGGCCAAGGCCTGAGCGAAAGCCAAGACCAAGGCCAGGCCAGGGCCAGGGCCAGGGCGACAGCCAAGGCTAAGGGGCGGCTAACAAGGCGAGAACTGCGACGACGGCCGAGGTGACAGCCGAAGAGGCGGCCGAGGCGCTGGCCGAGGCTGGGATGCCAGGGGTGACCGCTGCGGTGGCGCCGAGGGTACGGGGTGACGGCCAGGTGGCGGTCGTCACCCCGTACCCCTGGTCAGTCATGGGACAGGGACTCCACGATGGACGTCTTCGCGGCGCGGCGTGCGGGCATCACGGCGGCGGCCGTCCCGGCCAGGCCCGCGAGGACGACGAACGCGACGACCTGCAGATAGGGCAGCGAGAAGATCGAGTCGGACGCCATCGCGTTCGTCGCGGCCCAGCCGAACGCCACCCCGAGCACGACGCCGGTGAGCGCGCCGATCACGGCCATGACCAGGGCTTCGACGGACAGCATCCGGCGGAGCTGTCGTTTGGTGAGGCCGAGGGCCCGCAGCAGCGCCGATTCGCGGGTGCGTTCCACGACGGAGAGCGTGAGCGTGTTGGCGATGCCGAACAGCGCGATGACGATCGCCAGGCCGAGCAGGCCCGCGAAGATCATCAGCATCATGTCGACGGCCTTCGTCATCGACTCCTTGAACTCGGCGCTGGAGGTCACCTTCGCGGCCGGATAGGGCTGCGCGGCGCTCTCCACGGCCCGGCGGGCGGCGGACGCGGGCACGTCGTCATTGGTTTTGACGAAGATCGCCGCGGGGTCGCGGGCGCCGAAGTACCTGGTGAAGTCGGGTTCGGGGACGACGATCCCGTCCAGGCCCGTGCCCGGCGCGTAGACCCCGGCGATCTTCACCGGAACGGTGCCGTGGGCGGTCTTCACCTGGACGGTGCTCCCCATGGCCAGGCCAGGCGTTTTGGCGGTGTCCGCGTCCACCATCGCGGTGCCCGGCTTGCGCGCCGCGTCCAGCGTCCCCTCCTTCATCTCGGGTTTCACGATCGTGCCGAGGGCGGACGCGGTGATGGTGGCGACGTCCTCGTCATTACCCGCCGCCTTGGTCTCCTGCCGGTGCAGCTCGATGACCTCGGCGACTTCGGGGCGCTTGCGGAGGGTCTCGCCAAGCGCGCGCGGGACGGTCCCGTCGAAGTCCTGCGTCTGGATCTGGAACTCGACGGGGAACTGCTCCTCCAGCTGGTGCGTCGCGGTCGCCTTCCCGCTCGCCGCGATCACCGCGAACAGGCTCATCAGCCCGACGCCGATGGTCAGCGCGATCGTGGTGGTCGCGGTGCGGCGCGGGGCGCGCTGCGCGTTCGCCACCGCCAGCCGTCCCGGGACCCCGCCGAGCCGTGCCGGGGCCGCGCCCGCGAACCGCCCGAGCGGACGGACGAGCGCGGGCATCGCCGCGATCACCGCGAGGAAGAACACGCCGCCGGCGAGCGCCACCACGAACATCGCGGCCTGGCCCTTCGGCATGGCGAGCGACCCGAGCGCCCCGATGGCCAGGCCCGCGACGCCAAGCACGACGGCGATCGTGGTGCGCGGCACGCCGAGGCGGAACCGTCCGCTGCCCGGCTCCAACTCCGAGCGCAGCGCCGCGACGGGCGCGACACGGGTCGCCGCGCGGGCGGGCAGGAGCGCCGACACGACCGTCACGATGACGCCGACGGCCAGGCCGATCAAGATCGTCCGCGGAGCGAGGGACGTGCCGGACGGCCCCGTCATGGCGAGGCTGGCGTCCAGCTGCCTGATCCCGACGAGCGCGCCCGCGCCGAGGCCGACGCCGGCGGCGAGGCCGAGCAGCGACCCGACCAGCCCGACCACCGCGGACTCCGCCACGACACCGCCGAAGACCTGCCGGCGGGTCGCGCCGACGCAGCGCAGCAGCGCCATCTCCCGCATCCGCTGCGCGATCAGGATGGAGAACGTGTTGTAGATGACCAGGGCGGACACCAGCATCGCCACCAGCCCGAAGATCAGCAGCCCGGTGCGGATGATCTTCGTGTCGGCGCCCGCCGCCTTCGCCAGCTTCGCCCCCAGCTCCGTCCCGCTGTACACACGACCGGACGCCCCCGCGTCCCCGGTCTGGCCCCGGGCCTGGCCGGACGCCTCGCCCGCCGCCCTCACCGCCGCCTCGATCGCCGCCCGGTCCCCGCCCGCGACGTCGATCTCCTCGTACGCCTTCTCGCCGGTCATCGCCCTCGCGGTCGCGGGATCGAACCCCACGCCGCCGCGGAAGCTCGCCTCCTCGTCGATGCCGAAATCGACCAGCCCGACGACGTTGAACCGGTGCGGCCGGCCCTTCTTGTCCAGGATCGTCACCGCGTCACCGACGGTGTAGCCCTCCCGCTTGGCCAATTCGGTGTCGAGGACGGTCTCGCCCCCGCCAGACGGAGGCCGTCCCTTATCGAACTCGTAGCGCAGCAGCCGTCCGGACGGCACGGACATGCCGACGGTGGGGAAATCGCCAACCGCCTTACCGTCCTTGCCGACGAGGGCTGCGTCGCCCTTGACCATGCCGTGCACGTCCGTCACGCCGGGTACTGCACGAACCCGGCTGAGTGTGTCGGCGCTGAGCTCCTCCTCTGCGTCGTCGTCGGGGAGCACCGCGAAATCGACTTTGTCGGCCGAACGCGCGAACGTCTTGGCGACGCCGCTGTCCATCGTGTCGGTGAGGACGAACGTCCCCGAGATGAAACCGACGCCGAGAGTGATGGCGATCCCCGTCAGCAGCAGCCGGAGTTTGTGGGCGCGCAGGCCCGCCAACGTCGTCCTCAGCATCACGCCCCCAGGCTCTTGAGCTGGTCGAGCACCGCCGCGGGCGTCGGCTGGACGATCTCCGAGACGATCTCGCCGTCGCGCAGGAACACCACCCGGTCGGCGTACGAGGCGGCCACCGGGTCATGGGTGACCAGCACGATCGTCTGCCCCATCTCCCGGACCGACGCGCGCAGGAACCCCAGGACCTCCGCGCCCGCCCGCGAGTCGAGGTTGCCGGTCGGCTCGTCCGCGAAGATCACCTCGGGGCGGGCGACGATCGCGCGGGCGCACGCCACCCGCTGCTGCTGCCCGCCCGACAGCTCGCTCGGCCGGTGCCGCAGCCGGTCGCGCAGCCCTAGGACGTCCACGACCTGGTCGAACCACGCGCGGTCCGGCTTGCGGCCCGCGAGTTCGAGCGGGAGCAGGATGTTCTGCTCGGCTGTCAGCGTCGGCAGCAGGTTGAACGCCTGGAACACGAACCCGACACGGTCGCGGCGCAGCATCGTCAACTGCCGGTCGCCCATCCCGGTGATCTCGGCGTCGCCGAGGACGATCCGTCCGGACGTGACGGTGTCCAGCCCGGCGAGGCAGTGCATCAGCGTCGACTTCCCCGACCCCGACGGCCCCATGATCGCGGTGAACGCGCCCCTGGCGAACGCGACGCTGACCCCGCGCAACGCGTGCACCGCCGCGTCACCGGACCCGTACACCTTCGACACCCCCTCGGCCGTGACGGCCGGCGCTGCTGCGGCCCCTGGGACTCCCCCGGGCGGATCGACGAACGTGCTGGTCACGTGGACTCCTTCATGGCTCGGACTGGACGATGACCACGCTAGAAATCCGCGCCGCCCCTGCCATCCGCCCGCCGGCCACGCTCCCCGTCAACCTCGCGCCTACACACCGCCCCCACGTACGACCTAAGTCGTACGACCCCATCGCCCCTCCCACCGACACACCACAAACCCACCCACCCCCACCACACTCCACACCCACACCACACCCCTGCACGCCCCCGCCTACACCCTGCACGTCGCCACCCACACCCGGCACGTCCTGGCAAGCTGCCGACGAGCGGAGGCGCCTGGCAGTGCACGTCCCCGCCTACACCCTGCACGTCCCCGCCTACACCCTGCACTCCCCACCCTCACCCGGCACGTCCCGGCGAGCTGGCCGACGAGCAGAGGCGCCTGGCAGTGCCCGTCCCCACCCACACCCAGCACGTCCCCACCCACACCTGCACGTCCCACCCACACCCCATGCTCTGCACCGCTACACCCCCGCGGCCGACGGCCGTAGTGCGCCGCTCCACCCCGTACGTCCAGACTCCCGCCGCCCCGCGTCCCGCACACCCGCCATGTCCTGCAACGCTGTGCGAGTCGGCTGACGGATCCCCGCGAACGCTGCTCGCGGGCGCTGAGCCGTTGCCGGGTGTGCGTGCTACTCGATGCTTGCCGGACACGCTGCGGGCCTAGGAGGACGGGCCGCAGGAGACAGATGACGGTATGCGGAAGCGCCGGAGACCCCTTCAGGTTTCCGGCGCTTCAGCGATGGGCGCGAACGCCCCGTCCATGAGGACCAGTGAGTCTTCATCCCGATGCGTGCGGAAGCCGCACTTCTCGGCTCCTGCCAGGATCAGAAGACTCAGTTGTCGACGGACGCACCGCCCTTGCAACCCGCCTGCGCCGCGCCGATGACCGCGACAGCGTTGCCGCAGACGTTCACCGGGATCGAGATCGGCGCGAACACCTGGTTGCCGCCCAGGATCGAAAAGTTACCGCTGGTCTTGTTGTGGTTGAACGAGCCGTGGCCGTGACCGTGGCCGTGGCCGTGGCCGTGGCCGTGACCGTGGCCGTGACCGTGGCCGTGACCGTGGTCACCGCCGTAGGTGGCGGCATACGCGGGCGTCGCGCCCAGCGCGGCGCCGGCGACGGCGAAGCCGAGGATGCCGGTGGCGGCAAGCTTCTTGAACACGAGAATCCTCCCGTACGTGGGCTTAGCAGGCCCGATCTGAAAATTGCCGACGTCGCGCGATAAGGCGGCGTCGCGTACGGTAGTTACCCAGCTACCCTCAGGTAGACCAAGGTCAATCCCCATGATGACGGCAAATGGTCATCATGAATTGACAACGCTGTTACGGAGAGTCGCCTCTTTGGCCGCTCTTCACCAGCCCTGTCTCGTAGGCGAAGACAACCGCCTGGACCCGATCGCGCAGGCCGAGCTTCATCAGGATCCGTCCCATGTGCGTCTTGACGGTGGCCTCCGAGACGTACAGCCGCTCCGCGATCTCCGCGTTCGACATCCCGCGCGCGACGAGCTTGAGCACCTCGCCTTCCCGCTCGGTGAGGCTCTCCAGCGCCCCGCTCGCCTTCTCCCCCGCCTCCGGCAGATGCACCGCGAACCGGTCCAGCAGCCGCTTCGTCGTGCTCGGCGCCACCACGGCGTCCCCCGAGTGCACCGCCTTGATCGCCTCGATCAGCTGCGCGGGCCCCGCGTCCTTCAGCAGGAACCCGCCCGCCCCCGCCTTGATCGCCGCGAACGCGTACTCGTCGAGGTCGAACGTGGTCAGGATGACGACCTTCGGCCCGGACTGCGCCACCACTCTCCGGGTCGCCTCGATCCCGTCCATGCGCGGCATCCGCACGTCCATGAGCACCACGTCCGCGTGCGTCCCGCGCAGCAGTTCGAGTGCCTGCACACCGTCGCCTGCCTCACCGACGACCTCGATGTCCGGCTGCGCGTCCAGCACCATCGTGAACCCGGCCCGCACCAGCTCCTGGTCATCGACCAGCACCACACGGATGGGAGCCGCCACGTCGTCAACCTCCATCATGCGCACTCCCCGCAGAGAAACGACCTCGTCCCCAAGCCCCCCAGAGGGACGCCCCCATCGTCGAGCAGCCCCCGCTCAAGGAACACCCCCTCCCGGCCGCATCCAGGCTCGCCCCCGCCACGCTCGCCCCCACCAAACGCAGCCAGATTCGCCCCACACCCTCGCCTCCACCAGGCCCCAGCCACGTTCGGGCCACACTTTCGCCCCCGCCAGGCTCGCCCCCACTCCCTCGTCCCACCAGACCCCGACCAGATTCGCGCCCATACACTCGCCCCCGCCAGGCTCGCTCCCACACTCCTCGCCCCACCAGGCCACAGCCAGATTCGCCCCCACATATTCGCCCCCGCCAGGTCACAGCCAGGCTTGCCCCCACACATTCGCCCGCGCCAGGTTCGCGCCCACACCCCCCGCCTCGGCCAGGCCAGGCAAGCCCAGGCCGCAGCCAGATTCGCGCCCACGTTCTCGCCTCGCCAGGCCGCGGCTCGGATCGCGGCCGCATCTCCTCCGTCATGCCGCACCCACTTCCTCACGGACCGGGATCCGCGCGACCACCTCGAAGCCGCCTCCGGGGCGCGGCGCCGCTCGGACGTTGCCGCCGTACACGGCGACGCGCTCCCGCATACCGGCGAGGCCATGGCCCCGTCCGTCGTCGGGGGCCGCGGCGCCGCGGCCGTCATCGTCCACCCGGACCTCCAGCGCGTCGCCCGCGTACAGCAATCGGATCGACACGGCCGCGCGCGGGCCGCCGTGCTTGAGCGTATTGGTCAGCGCCTCCTGGACGATCCGGAAGACCGTCAGCTGGCGTCCTTCCGACATGACCACCGGCGACCCGTCCACCTCGAACATCACCTGGAGCCCGGACGCGCGGACCTGCTCCACCAGGTCGTCGATCTGCGCCACCCCCGGCTGAGGCGCGAACGCGCCTATGTCGTCGTTCTCGCGCAGGACACCCAGGAGCCGCCGCATCTCCGCCAGCGCCATCCGTCCCGTCGAGGAGATCGTCTCCAGGGCCTGCCTGGCCCGTCCCACATCGGTGTCGATGGCGTAGGACGCGCCGTCGGCCTGCACCACGATCACGCTGACGTTGTGCGCCACGACGTCGTGAAGCTCGCGGGCGATCCGCGCGCGTTCTCCTGCCATGGCCACCTTGACCTCGTTGTCGCGTTCACGTTCCAGCCGTTCGGCCCGTTCCTCCACCGAACGCAGATATGCGCGGCGTGTCCGCATGTGCAGGCCGAGGAGCCACACGCCCGCCACGACCACCGTCAGCATGACGAACGTGTACTTCCTGTTGTTCGCACCATCCGGGTAACGCCACGTCGCCAAGGCCGCGCCCACCTCGGTACTGAGCATCGCCGCCAGCCCCCACCGGAACGAGCAGTTGGCCGCGACCGTGTAGAGGCCCATCAGGACGGCGACATTCGCCAACACCGGAACGACATCCAGCACACACTGAACGAACGAGATCAGCGCGATCGCAGCGAATACCGTGCGCGGGAGGGTACGGCGCAGAACCAAGGGGAGGGTCAGCAGGACCATCATCAGCGCGTACTTAACTTTGCTGATCCCGTATGGCTCCCCCACCAGTCCGGCGAGGGTGAGGAGCAGCACCGGCGCCGCGAAGAACGCATCGACCAGCGGCTTCCTGCACCGCAGCCAATCCCACGTCCTCACTACCATGCGGACAGCGTACGTACCGGCCGCTCAGCGATGGATCAGCCGCAGGTCGGACCCCCGTCCACCTCAAGGATGGCCGACCGGACACCGTCGCCCACGGTAACGTCACAGTCGTGGAGGCGTTGGTTACCGAGTGGCTGCCCTGGCGCACCGCGATGGAGCGCGCACTGTACGGAGAAGGCGGCTTCTACCGGCGCGGTGAACATCCGGCCGAGCATTTCCGCACTTCCGTGCACGCCTCCCCTCGGTTCGCCACCGCCATCGCCCGCCTCCTCGTCGAGGTCGACGCCCTGCTCGGCCGGCCCGACCGGGTGGACGTCGTCGACATCGGCGCGGGCTCCGGGCGGCTGCTGAGCAACATCCTGGCCTCCGTTCCGTCCGAGCTGGCGTCCCGGCTCGCGCCGACCGCCGTGGAGATCGCACCGCGCCCGCCCGACACCCCGGCGCGGATCGCCTGGCGAACCGACCTGCCGAGCCGCATCACCGGCCTCGCCGTGGCGAACGAGTGGCTCGACAACGTGCCGTTGGACGTCGTCGAACGCGCCCCTGACGGCGTCCGTAAGGTGCTGGTCCAACCGTCCACGGGCACCGAACGCCCTGGGCCGGCACCGTCCGACGAGGACCGGGCCTGGCTCGCGGACTGGTGGCCGCTCCACGAACCCGGCGACCGCGCCGAGATCGGTCACCCGCGCTGCACCGCCTGGGCCTCCGTAGTCGGACGTGTCTCCCGCGGGCTCGCGCTCGCCGTCGACTACTCGCACTCCCGCGAGTCCCGTCCCGCGTACGGCACCCTGACCGGTTACCGCGACGGCTTGACCGTCCCCGCCGTCCCGGACGGCTCCTGCGACGTCACCGCCCATGTCGCCCTTGACGCCTGCACCGCCGCCGGCGAACGCGCCGGTGCCACGTCCAGCCTCCTGACGACCCAGCGCACCGCCTTGCGCGCCCTCGGCCTCACCGGCACCCGCCCGCCGATGTACCTGGCCCATCGGGACCCTCGGTCCTACGTCGCCGCCCTCTGCCACGCCGGCGAGGACGCCGAACTGACCGACCCGTCGGGCCTAGGCGGTTTCGGATGGCTGACACAGGCCGTGGACATCCCAATCCCGGACGTCCTCACCCCGTGACATCCCCTCCGTGGCCCACCCCCTTCCTGCTCGTGGCCCACCTTCCTCCTGATCACCCGCCTTGGACCACCCCCGCTCTTGACCACCTGCTGCCCCGACCGTCCACCCCATGACCGCCCAACATCGCGACCACGCTCCCTGACGGTCCCGCTCCCTGACCACCTCCCTCCGCCACCATCCCGCCTCGCGACGCCCCACCTCGAGGCCACGCTCCCTGACCGTCCCACTCCCCGGAGCACCTCGCCCCGCCACCATCCCGCCCCGCAACGCCCCACCTCGAGGCCACGCTCCCTGACCACCCCGCTCCCAGACCACCTCGCCCCGCCACCATCCCGCCTCGCGACGCCGCACTTCGCGACCGCTCACATCATGATCGCGCTTGCTGACCACCCCACTGCCTGGTCACGCTGCCTGGCGCCCCCTGCAGCGGCCGCACCCGATGCGGCTGTCGGCCGTCGGCGCCTCGAGATCGACCGAGGCCCGGTGGCGAGGTACCAGGCCGGCCATGGTCGGTCCGGCGCCAGACGGCTCGCCAACACGATCCCGCTCGCGGCGGTGCCGCAGATGAGCGAGGACGGCCACGCTTGGCGAGAATGTCCTCGCGACTGCGCCACCCCGCTCCGCCGGCGAATCCTGCTGACTCCACGCGTCCCGGACCCTCATCACCCGGCGGTCGACCGCCGACGGACGACCTGGCGGGTCAGCGTTCCACGTGAAGGGCCTCTAGGCCGCGCAGGATGAAGCCGGGCTTCCACTCCGGTTCGGCGGACAGGCGGAGGTCGGGAGCGAGGCGGAGGAGCGCGTCATAGGACTCGGCGAGTTCGATCCGGGCGAGCGGGGCGCCGAGGCAGTAATGGATGCCGAGGCCGAACGTGATGTGCGGATTCGGGATGCGCGACAGGTCGAGCCGGTCGGGGTCGGGGAACATCTCAGGGTCGCGGTTGGCGGACGCGAACTGCAGCGCGACCTCGGCCCCACGGGGGACGTGGACGCCGGCGACGGTGATGTCCTCCAGGACCCAGCGCTCGAACATCGGCGCCGGCGTGTCGTAGCGCAGCAGTTCTTCGACGGCCGTGGGGACGAGAGACGGGTCGGCCCGGAGCCGTTTCAGTTCGCCGGGGTTGCGGAACAGCGCCCACCAGCCGTTGCCGGTCGCGTTGACGGTCGCCTCGTGACCGGCGTTGAGCAGCAGGACGCAGGTGCCGATCAGCTCGTCCTCGGTTAGCCGGTCGCCCTCGTCCGCCACCTGGGTGAGCGCGGTGATGAGGTCGTCGCGCGGCTCGTGGCGGCGGGTGCGGGCAAGGCGGCGCAGGTAGTCGGAGAACTCCGCGGCCGCGCGGGC
Organism: Actinomadura sp. 9N215; assembly: GCF_044326345.1. Taxonomy (NCBI): domain Bacteria; kingdom Bacillati; phylum Actinomycetota; class Actinomycetes; order Streptosporangiales; family Thermomonosporaceae; genus Actinomadura; species Actinomadura sp. 9N215. The sequence continues at coordinate 45,017 of NZ_JBIRBA010000029.1, forward strand.
GGCCGTCCGCTGGACCTCGTCGGGCGGGTTCAGTTCGTACATGCCGCAGATGTCGGCGGACCAGGGACGCAGGAGGTGCCGGTCCGACACGGGGACGCCGAGCATCTCGGCGATCACGTTGACGGGCAGCGGTTCCGCGACCTCGGCGATGAGGTCGCCGCCGCCCTTTGCGGCGAGCGCCCCGGCGAGCTCCGCTGCGAGCCGCTTGATGGTCGGGCGCAGGCCCTCCACCATGCGGGCGGTGAACGCCTTGGACACCAGGCGCCGCAGCCGGGTGTGCGTGGGCGGTTCCATGTCCAGCATGCCGGCGCGGACGAGGTCCCAGAACGGCTTGAGGAAGTCGGCCTCCGGTTCCTGACCGAATTCCTCGTGGCTCGCGATGTGGAGGTACGTCCGTCCTAGCCGACGGTCCCGCAAGAGAGCGTTCACGTCGTCGTATCGGCTGATCACCCACTGGGAGGTGGGTTCGTGGAAGAACACGGGACGGTCGGCGCGGAGCCGCTCGAACACCGGGTAGGGATCCGCCACGAACTCTGGAGACCAGGGGTCATAGGCTAAAACGCTCATGTTCTGACGATATTCGCATCTCACATAGTTCAAGACCACTCCTTTCCGCTGCCGGCGGCCACGAGATGGCGGCGTAGGCGTCTCAAGTGCGCCGTTACCGCTGGCGCGCCCTTGTCGCCTCGGCCAAGACGGCGTCGACTCATTCACGCTCGCCGGGGTGCTTGTGGTTGTGACGTTCAGGTGGTCGGCCCGCCCTTCCCCCCATCGGGCGGGCCGACCGGAACCCATGTTCGACGACCCCGGACGGCCACGGAACTAGAACGTGATTCTGTGGATAAGTCAGGTCAGCGGGCCCAGCGGGCAGGGTCCCCGCCGGCTCGGCGGGCGGCCAGGGCACGGCGGGCGGTCGATTCCACGATGGCGCGGGCCTCGCCCAGTTCGCGGTCGGTCGCTGCCACCTGTACCGGGCCTGGAGGCGCGTCGACGTGGACGGTGGCGAGTCCGAAGAGCCGCTGGAACGGGTTCATCGTGAGACGGACGCTCTGCGCGCGCGCATGAGCGATGACGTCGGTGCGACGGCAGGGCCATCCGTGCCGGGCCACGAAGACGACGTCGTCGGTGCCGGCACCGTCCGCGCGGTCGATCGCCACCGCCTTGGACGACGCGGGAATGAGGGAGACGGCGTCGACATGGGTTCCAGGGAACACCTGCGAAACGAGATGCATGGCGACGTGCCTGGGCGCCACAGGCAGCAGCGTCGACGACAACGCCTGCCGCTCGCCCGCGTACCCGGCGACGGTGACTTCGACCCGCGCCCAGCCGAGGGAGCGCCAGATCGCCGGTTCGACGATGCTGACGGCCTGGACGCGTCCCGGCGGAAGCGTCTGCATCCGGGTCTCCAGAAGCCCGTAGCGGAGCCGGATCCCGTCCGGTGACATAGCGACCGTGAAGTTGGCGTACATCACCAGAGGCGCGGTCACGGCCCGGATGAGCCCGAGCAGGACGGGGATGGTGACCGCCAGGATCCCGCCCTCCGCGTACATCACGAGGAACACCAGGGACGCGAAGAAGAGCAGCACCGTCCCGATCACGGGCAACCGAACGATCAGGGAACCGAGCAGAGCACCGAACGGAACGCGCCACAGGTGACGTTCCGGCGCCTCGGGAGTGTGGCCGGGCAATCCGGCCGCGCGGGCCAGAAGTTCAGCGCGCAACTGCAAGGCGGATTGCCGCCCCAGGTAGCGGAGCGCAATCTCGCTGCGCGCCCCACCGGCCAGTTCCACGCGCACTTCGGCAAGCGCGAACACGCGCGTGACCAGCGGACGGACGAGGTCTATGGCCTGGATACGGGAAAGCGGGATTCGACGCTTGTTCTTGCGGAGCAGACCGGTCTCGACGACGAGGTCGTCACCGTCGACGCGGAAACGTACGGCGAGCCACGTCCAGAGGCCCGTTCCCACTGCGATCAGCCCCATGACGACGGTCACGATGAGGAATCTGGCAACCACCTCTGGAGTGAGCGCGAGGGTTATGCCGTCCTCCGTCTGGGTCAGCAGCAAGGGAAAGCCGAGCAGAACGAAGTAGATGATGAGGAAAATGAACGCGCGCAGTGGCGCAGTCGCCCAATGAAGCCTGTGCGTGCCTTCGGAAAACCGGATCGGTGGACGGTGACCCGGCGGTGGCCCGTAGCCGTAGGGCGGATGAGGCGGCCCATACGGCTGGCCGGGCGGAGGACCGTGCGGCGGACGCTGGCCATAGGGCGGACGAGGACGACCATTGGGCCCGTAAGGCCCATAAGGGCCAGGCCGTCCAGGCTGCCCGTACGGACCGGGCTGCCCTGGCGGACCATAGGGGCCAGGCGGACCCGCAGGACCGGAGGGGCCGGAGCCGTAGGTGCCGGGCTGCCCCGATCGTCCAGGGCCGTTCGGTCTAGGACCGTTCGGGCCGGGACCGTTCGGGGCAGGGGAGCCCGACGGGCCAGGGCCGTGAGGGCCAAGAGGGCCCGACGGGCCGGGCCGTAGGGGCCGCTCATAGGCCCATGCTCCGTTCCTCGCCCTTCTGGGCGAGGCGGTCGCGCAAGTAGGCGGCCTCAGAGGCGGGCAGGCCAGGGATGGTGGCGTCGGTGGCCGCGGCGGCCGTGTGCATCCGGACGGTGGCGATGCCCATCCACCGCTCCAGCAACCCTGCCGTGACGTCCACGAACTGCATCCGCCCGTACGGGACGACGATGAGCCGCTTGACGAGAACCCCGTGGGTGACGATGAGGTCGTCCGCACGCTCGACGTAGCCGTATGCCCGGCGGTCGAGCTCGGCCACCAGCCAGGTGAGGCCGACCCCGAGCCCGACGGCGGCGACCCACATGACGGCGGGGACCACCCCGCCGTTCCTCCATACGATGAACGCGCCCACACCACCTACCGGAATCGCCCACAGGACGGCGGTGAGAAGCCTGTGCAGCGCGTGGCGTTTCGAGATGGGGGACCAAACAAGTCCGCCGCCCGCCGCGAACGCCTCGTCCGCGGCGTAGCCGGGCTGCCCCGACGGCCGAGACGGGTTCGGCGGGTAGTGAACCGGCACCTGACCGTGACCGGGAGGGCCCGGCGGTTGACCGCCATGACCTGGGCCGGGCGGCGCGGGCTGGTGTGCCGCGCCCTGGGCTCCAGAGTCCGCGGCAGGCTCGTATGGCGGATCGCCATGGGTCGCGTTCATCATCTCCTAGTCAATCGGATAACGCGTACCACTCGCCATGCGACCATGAAGCGGTGACCGGAGCGGCGGAGGCTGGATCATGACCACCGAACGGATCGTCGGGATCGGTGCGGGCGCCAAGGAGCTCGCCACCGAGGACATGACTCTGAACATCGGCCCCCAGCACCCGTCCACGCACGGCGTGCTCCGGCTGAAGCTGACCTTGGACGGCGAGCGCATCTCGGCGGCCGAGCCCATCATCGGCTACATGCACCGGGGGGCGGAGAAGCTCTTCGAGGTCCGGGACTTCCGGCAGATCATCGTGCTGGCGAACCGGCACGACTGGCTGTCCGCGTTCTCCAGCGAGCTCGGCGTCGTCCTCGCCGCCGAGCGGATGCTGGGCATGGAGGTCCCTGCCCGCGCCGTATGGGCCAGGACGCTCCTCGCCGAGCTCAACCGGATCCTCAACCATCTGATGTTCCTCGGCTCGTATCCGCTCGAAGTAGGCGCCATCACCCCGATCTTCTACGCGTTCCGTGAGCGTGAGGCGTTGCAGCGTGTGATGGAGGAAATCTCCGGTGGACGCATGCATTACATGTTCAACCGGGTCGGCGGGCTGAAAGAGGAGCTTCCCGCCGGTTGGACGGAGCGCGCGCGGAAGACGGTGTCCGAGGTCCGTGGCCGCATGGGCGACATCGACGACCTCATCATGGGCAACGAAATCTTCCGTGCGCGGACGAGAGGCGTCGGAGTGCTCACGCAGGAACAGATCCTGCAGTACGGGGTGTCGGGGCCGATCGCACGCGCGTCCGGTCTGGATTTCGACCTTCGCCGGGACGAACCGTACCTCGCCTACGGAGACCTGGACGTCCGCGTGGTCACACGGACGGAGGGCGACTGCCTCGCCAGGTTCGAGTGCCTACTGGACCAGGCGCACGCGTCGCTCGACCTCGCCGACGCCTGCCTCGACCGCCTGGCCGAACTCCCGCCCGGCCCCATCAACCAGCGGCTCCCGAAGGTCCTGAAAGTGCCGGAGGGCCACACCTATGCCTGGACGGAGAACCCCCTAGGCATCAACGGCTACTACCTGGTGTCGCGCGGTGAGAAGACTCCGTGGCGGATGAAGTTGCGGTCCGCGTCCTTCAACAACATCCAGGTCCTGAAGGAACTGCTGCCCGGCAACCTGATCGCCGACATGATCGCCATTCTAGGCTCGATGTTCTTCGTCGTCGGCGACATCGACAAATGACGGGATTCCCCGGAAGCGACGTGGGTTAAGCGCGGGACGCGCCACGGTTGCGTTCCTCTTCGTCCGGATCCTTGGGCACGCGGCACGCGTACTCCAGGAGGAACGCGGCGGCGACGAGCACGCACGCGGCGAGGAACGTGCCGCCGCTGACGAAGAAGTCATGGCGGGGGGTCGGCTTGTCGAGCGACGACGCGAGGCTGGCGGCGAACCCGGCGAAGACGCCCGCGATGACCGCGGCGGAGTGCGCACTGGCCTTGCCCAGGGCGGCGAGCCGCGCCACCGCCATCGGATCCAGCGGCTTGGGCGACGGCCTGCGGCGCGCGTCCGGTCCGCGTCTGCTGTCGGGCCTGCGGCGGATGCGGCGCAGCACGTTCAGGCCGGTGAAGGCTTCGCCGAGGGCCAGCAGCAGCAGGGTGGGGACGGCCGTCCAGGGCAGCGGCGGCAACGAAAGGTAGGCGGAACGCAGCACCGCCCAGGTGATCACCGCTATGACGGCCACGAGGGCGACGAGGAACAGCGGTCGGGACGGTTTCATGCAGGCTGCTGCAGGACCAGGTCCTCCCGGCGGCGAACGGCCGACGGACCACCTTGCGACTGCTTGGCCTGGGCCAGGTCACCTACGCGGCCGTGCCCGGGGAGCAGCACGTCCGGCTCGATGTCGGCCCAGGGGACGAGTACGAACGCCCGCTCGTGCGCGCGCGGGTGCGGGAGCGTCAGATCGGGATCGTCGGACGAGACATCCCCGAACACCACGATGTCGATGTCGAGCGTGCGCGGCCCCCAGCGGACCTCGCGTTCCCGCCGCATCGAGGTCTCGATGTTCAACACGCGTTCGAGGAGGTTCTCCGGTGGCAGCCGCGTGTCGGCGATGAGCACGATGTTCAGGAAATCGCCCTGTTCCGGGAGGGTCTCGCCGGGCGGCGCGTACGGGGATGTCTCGTACACGGGGGAAAAGGCCACGAAGTTCAGCCCGGGTGCGTCGAACAGCGCGTCCACGGCCCCCTGGATGTTGTCCAGGCGGTCTCCGAGGTTGCTGCCGATCGAGAAGACGACGCGGTGCTCGACCAGCATGTGGCCGCCGGTGGCGGTGCGGTCGGGCATGCGGTCGGACGCTGTCATGGGCGACTCCTCCTGATCTTCACGGCCACGTCCGTGAAGGGGTGCGGCACCGGGGCGCTCGGCTTGTGGACGGTGATCTCCACCTCGGACACCGTCCTATCTTCCAGACATATTGTTGCCAACCGGTCGGCCAGTGTTTCGAGCAGGTTGACGGGTTCTCCCTCGACGACGGCGACCAGGCGGCCGGCGAGCGTTCCGTAGTCGACGGTACGTGAAAGGTCGTCCCCGGCGGCGGCGGGGCGGGTGTCGAGGCCGAGGACGGCGTCCACCACGAACTCCTGCCCGAGCTCACGCTCCGCGGGCAGGAATCCGTGCCGTCCGCGCGCCCGTAGGCCGCGCAGCTCGATGCGGTCGAGACTCATTCTTCCTCTGCATCCGCGACGTTGAGGACAGGGGAACCATGGTGGAGCAGAAGCCGCCACTCTCCGTCCGCCCGTACGAACAGGTTGGTGGCCACGATGCTTCCCCCCGCGAGGAACCCGCCCTCGGTGTCCTCGTCGGCGGTGAGGACGTTCTCCTTGCACGTCACCACGGCGTGGTCACCGTAGACGTCGGTTTCCACGTCGGTGAGCACAAACTGTATGTACGTCGTGTTGGCCATGATGAGCGCCCAGGAACGCAGCACTTCTTCACGGCCGTGCAGCATCGTCCAACCGGGATGCACGCAGGAGACGCCGTCGGCGTACGGCCCGTCCGCCCAAACGTCGGACATGCGGTCGAAGTCACCGGCCTCGAACGCCGCGTAGAACTCCGCGTGGACCTCGTCCACGTCGGCGCGATTCACTGCACGACTCATAGGCGGTGGCTCCCGTCCTGGTCGGCGCGACCGTCCGCCGCGGCTTGCCTAGGGGTCCTCTCACTGATGGGACGGTCCGCCCCAGCGCCGTCTTCGTCGACGGGTCGGATGGCCCCAGCGCTGTCATGTCTGACGGAATGGGCGGACCCAGGGCTGTCTTCGCCTTCGTCCAGGGGGCGGGCCGCGCGGATGGCGGCCGCCACGCGCACGGCGTCCGCGTTCGGGCGAACGCGGTGGACCCTCACACACCATGCCCCGGCGGCGGCGACCAGCGACGTGACCGCCACGGTCGCGTCGTCGCATTCGAGGAACGGACGGCGCGTCCCGTCGGGCTCGGCGAGAAGCCTGGTGAGGAAGTTCTTCCGGGATGCCCCGACCAGGACGGGGTAGCCGAGACCGGTGAAAGCGTCCAGATGGGCCATCAGCGACCAGTTGTGCCCGGCCACCGGGTTCTTGCCGAAACCGAGCCCAGGATCGAGCACGATCATCGACGGGTCGACGCCCTCGTCCAGCACGGCGTCGACCCTGCGCAGCAGTTCGTCGCGCACCTCCCGCACCACGTCCTCGTAGACGGCGCGCGTCTGCATGTCATGGCTGTGACCGCGCCAGTGCATCACGACGTACGGAACGCCTGCCGCGGCGACGACCTGGGGCATCTGTGGATCGGCCAGCCCACCACTGACGTCGTTCACCAACTGGGCGCCAACTTCGACGGCCGCCTCCGCTACCTCGGCGCGCATGGTGTCGACACTGACCGGGACGTTCTCGTCGGTGAGCGCCTCTATGACGGGAACCACGCGCCGCAGTTCCTCGTCCCTTGACACGCGCTGCGCTCCAGGCCGCGTGGATTCGCCGCCGACGTCCACGATGTCGGCGCCCTCCGCGACAAGGTCCAGCCCATGTGTGACGGCCTTCTCAGGGTCGAACCAGGCCCCGCCGTCCGAGAACGAATCAGGGGTCACGTTGACCACGCCCATGACGAGGCAGCGCCCTGGCGCGGGCAGCCCCGGAACGACGGCAATGGTCATGACACCCAACCCTATGCCTTGAACTCGCCCGACCGCGGCGGCGCCTCCGGCGGCCCGGATCACCCGGCATTCCAGTCCGATGGCAGCGGAACGGGCCTCAGCACGACGCTGAGGCCCGTTCACACGATCTCCGGCCTGGGGGCGGGGCGGGCGGTCAGTAACGCCCGAGAATCAAGCTCATCGCCTCGGACCGCGTCTCGGCATGATCACGGAAGTCGCCGCGGACCGCCGACGTCACCGTCTTCGCGCCCGGCTTCCGCACCCCGCGCATCGTCATGCACAGATGCTCCGCCTCGATCACCACGATCGCTCCGCGCGGCTCCAGCACGCTCATCATCGCGTCGGCGACCTGGCTCGTCAGCCGCTCCTGAACCTGCGGGCGACGCGCGTACACGTCCACCAACCGGGCCAGCTTGGACAGCCCGGTGATCTGGCCCTTCTTGTTGGGGGTGTAACCCACGTGGGCCACCCCGTGGAAGGGCACCAGGTGGTGCTCGCAGACGGAGTACACCTCGATGTCCTTCACCAGGACCATCTCTTCGTGGTCGGCGTCGAACACCGTCGTCAGCGCGTCCTCCGGCTGCTGCCGCAGGCCCGCGAACTGTTCGGCGTACGCACGCGCCACCCTGGCCGGCGTCTCGCGGAGCCCGTCGCGGTCTGGGTCCTCGCCGATCCCGATCAGGATCTCGCGGACCGCCTTCTCGATCCGAGCGTGGTCGAACCCAGGCGGCTCCTCCAGGATCCGCGCCTCGCCTTCCACGAACGCACGGCCGGCGTCGCGCGCGGCCGCTTCCGAATCGTCCGCGGCCTTCTGCGAATCGTCCGCGGCCGTTTCCGAGCTGTTCGCGGACTTCGCCATGTCGCTCGTGGCCTTTTCGTCCGCCGACAACCGGTCTCGCCTGGCACCGGCGGACGAACCGCCGGGAGACGGTGTCCCGTCCCCCGGCCTGTCGTGCGCCGGCCCTTCGTCCTGCGAATCAGCCAACGCGGTCAGCTTTCGCCCTGGGCCGGGTCGGCGGCCTCCGAGGTGACGCCGCCCTGGCCGTTGTTCTTGGTCAGGTCGGTGACGTCCTGCGGGCCGAGCAGAGCCAGCTCCTTGGGCGTCATGATCGGCGGACGGTCGGACGGAAGACGCTTGCCGTAACCGGTGTAGGAGTTCTGGTGCGGCCGCTTCTGGATCGGCTCGAAGATCCGCAGCACCATCTCCTTGGAGAGCGTCTCCTTCTCCATCAGGTTGACGACGAGCTCGTCCAGGACGTCCCGGTACTCCACGAGGATCTCCCACGCCGTGTCGTGCGCGGCCTCGATGTACCGGCGAACCTCATCGTCGATGGCGGACGCGATGTCCTCGGAGTAGTCACGCTCGTGACCCATGTCGCGGCCCAGGAACACCTCACCCTGGCCGGTACCGAACTTACGCGCGCCCAGACGCTCGCTCATTCCGTACTCGGTCACCATGTTGCGGGCGATCGAGCTCGCCTTCTCGATGTCGTTGGCGGCACCGGTCGTCGGCTCGTGGAAGACCAGTTCCTCCGCGGTGCGCCCACCCAGCAGCATGGCGAGCTGGTCGTTCATCTCCGAGCGCGTCGTGAGGAACTTGTCCTCCATCGGGAGGGTCATGGTGTAGCCCAGGGCCCGTCCACGCGGAAGGATCGTCACCTTGTGCACGGGGTCGGAGTTCGGCAGCGCGTGCGCCACCAGAGCGTGCCCGCCCTCGTGGTAGGCGATGATCTTCTTTTCCTTCTCCGACATCACGCGGGTCTTGCGCTCCGGCCCGGCCATGACGCGGTCGATGGACTCCTCAAGGGTGTCCATGTCGATCAGCTTGCGATCGAAGCGCGCGGTGAGCAGCGCCGCCTCGTTGATCACGTTGGCCAGGTCGGCGCCGGTGAAGCCCGGGGTGCGGCGCGCGATGATGTCCAGCTCGACGTCCGGGGCGAACGGTTTGCCGCGCCCGTGCACGCGCAGGATGCCCTTGCGGCCCTCCAGGTCCGGACGGTCCACGGTGACCTGGCGGTCGAACCGGCCGGGGCGCAGCAGCGCCGGGTCGAGGATGTCGGGACGGTTCGTCGCGGCGATCAGGATCACACCGCCCTTGACGTCGAACCCGTCCATCTCGACCAGGAGCTGGTTCAGGGTCTGCTCGCGCTCGTCGTGACCGCCGCCCAGGCCCGCGCCACGGTGCCGTCCGACGGCGTCGATCTCGTCGATGAAGATGATCGAGGGCGCGTTGGTCTTTGCCTGCTCGAACAGGTCGCGGACACGGGACGCGCCGACGCCGACGAACATCTCGACGAAGTCCGAACCGGAGATCGAGTAGAACGGGACCCCCGCCTCACCGGCCACGGCGCGCGCGAGCAGCGTCTTACCGGTACCGGGCGGGCCGTACAGCAGCACGCCCTTCGGGATTTTGGCGCCGATGGACTGGAATTTCGCAGGGTTCTGCAGGAAGTCCTTGATTTCTTCCAGTTCTTCCAGGGCCTCGTCGGCCCCGGCCACGTCGGCGAAGGTGGTCTTCGGGGTGTCCTTGGTGATGAGCTTGGCCTTGGACTTGCCGAAGTTCATCACCCGCGAGCCGCCGCCCTGCATCTGGTTCATGATGAACAGGAAGATCAGCACAATGACGACGATGGGCAGCAGGCTGAACAGTAGGTTCAGGAAGAAGCTCTGCTTCGGCACGTCGACGTTGTAGCCGCCGGACATCTTGCCCGCATCGGCCTGCTTCTGCAGCTGCTCCTGCAGACGGAGACCCTGGCCGTCGACCCAGGAGGCCTGTTGCTGCTTGCCGTTGTTGAGCGTCAGCTCGATCCGCTGGTCCTTGTCAATGATCTTTGCAGACTTGACCTGACCAGCGTTGATCTCCTGAACGACCTTGGAGGTGTCGACCTTCTCGTAGGAACGGCCGGGGTTGACGCCCCACATGACGAGGGCGACCAAGAGGCCGAACAGCAGGATCCACAGCAGCGGCCCGCGAAAGTAGCGCTTCACGTCCATTTATCCGGTTACCCCTCCGGGGCCCGTCCCTCCTGACCAACATCTGTGTACGATCCTCGTCCGTCCCGCGGGACGGACGCCGGGGCGACCAACAATGCGCCCCACGAACGGCCCGACGCCCGGGGGCTCCGGATCCGCCATGGCGGCTTCCCTCGTGTGCCTCCCCGACCGAGGGTCCGGGACACCGACGGTACACCGCGGGATGCAGCAGACGCAGCCGACGCTGTTCTCCCGCATCCCTTCCATATACCCGTCAACGACCTTTGCAACGATTCGTCACGGTCCCTTGTTCCCTGAGCACGCCCCAGAACCCCTGGGACGTGCTAGGACCCGCCGCCGTACACGTGCGGGGCGAGCGTGCCCACGAACGGCAGGTTCCGGTACTTCTCCGAGTAGTCGAGCCCGTAGCCGATGACGAACTCGTTCGGGATGTCGAACCCCACGTAGCGGACCTCGACGTCGGTTCTGACCGCCTCCGGCTTGCGTAGCAGGGCACAGATCTCCAGCGACGCCGGGCCGCGCGAGCGCAGGTTGCTCACCAGCCACGACAGGGTCAGGCCCGAATCGACGATGTCCTCCACGATCAAGACGTGCCGGTCGAGGATGTCCGTGTCGAGGTCCTTGAGGATGCGCACGACGCCCGACGACTTCGTCCCCGAGCCGTACGACGACACAGCCATCCAGTCCATCGAGGCGGGCGAATGCAGCGCCCGAGCCAGATCCGCCATGATCATGACGGCGCCCTTGAGTACCCCGACGAGGAGCAGATCCCTTCCCGCGTAGTCGGCGTCGATCTGCCCGGCGAGCTCCTGCACCTTGCCCTGCAGGTCGGCCTCAGGGATGAGCACCTTCGCCAGATCCGTGCCCAGGTCCTTCTCGTCCACAACCCCACCCTCATCGTTCAGCCCCGCCCGTCCTGTGGGACGGACATCACCGCGTGCCGTTCTCGCTGCGGGCGCGCCGTACGGCCGGTCGCGTGACGATTCGCACACGCCGCGAGGTCAAACCGGGCCGAACAGCAGCTTCCCATACCGCCGGACGGCTCGAAGCCCCCCGGGCAGATCCACGTGCCGCTGGCCGTGCCAGGCCGTGACCAGCCGATCGACTGCATCAACATGGACGGCCGCGAGCGTACCCGGTGGGCTTCCCGCCTTTATCGCCGCCATCCGCATTACACGGGTACGGACGGCCCTGTGCAGGTCTCCGAGTCCTTCCAGACGGACGGCCACGGTGTAGCCGTCTTCAGGGGCCTCTAGCTCGGCGTAGGCCTGGGCGGCGAGTTCGTCGAGGGCGTCCGCGTCATCGCGCAGCATCTTCGCCGTCCGCGCCAGTGCCTCCGTCACACCGGGGCCGAGGGCCTTCTCCAGAGCCGGTAGAGCTTGATGACGTACGCGCACGCGCGCGTAGGCGGGATCGACGTTGTGGGGGTCGTCCCAGGGTTCGAGGCCCATCGCCTCGCATGCCCTGCGCGTTGTCCCGCGGTCGAGGTCAAGGAGGGGCCTCAGGTAGCGGACGCTCCGCACTCCCTCGCTATCGCCCGTGGCGGCTGGGTGGTGGAACACGGTTGGCATGCCGGACAGCGATCGGGCTCCAGAGCCACGCGCCAAGCCCAGCAGGACGGTTTCGGCCTGGTCGTCCTGCGTGTGCCCAAGGAGGACGGCCGCAGCGCCCAGCCGGCCGGCGGCGGCGTCGAGAGCTCTGTAGCGGGCGTCGCGGGCTGCCTTCTCCGGCCCGCCGGGCCCGTCGACGGTGACCGCGATCGATCCGGACGGGTCCAGGCCAAGGTCGGCCATGGTTCGGACGACGCCATCGGCGCGTCCGCCGGAACCGTCCTGGAGGTTGTGGTCGATCGTGACACCGGCCGCCAGATGCCCCGCTCTTGGCGCTTCGAAGGCCAGCGCACCGGCGAGTGCCAGGGAGTCGGCTCCGCCGCTGCACGCGGCTAGCACAAGAGCGCCCTGTGGAAGGTCGGCCAAGACGCGCCTCACCGCGAGACGTACCGCAGCAACTGCCGGATCAGGCCCCATGAGAAACCCCTACCACTACGCGGCGTCCCGCGTCCGGCCCGGCCACGCTCGGTGCAGATCCCGGGCTGGCCCGGCACCAGGGCCCAGGTGTACTCGACCCGGTTTCGTACGCTCAGGCCTCGTTGGCCTTAGGCGGCGCGTCGAGGGCACGCGGGCCGATGACCCGGTCCATCCACAGGGTCGGCTCCTTGATCTCGTCGTGCGTGGGCAGGGTCTCCGGAGACTGCCACACCTGGTTGAACCCGCTCATGCCGACCTCGGTGACGACCCGTCGGACGAACCGCGATCCCTCCGCGTACTGCTTCATCTTCAGGTCGATGCCGAGGAGGCGGCGGATCGTCTTGTCGAGCCTGGAGCCGCCGTCTCGCCGTCCCTGGAAGCGTGACCGGATCTGCTTCACCGAGGGCACGACCTCGGGGCCGACGGCGTCCATCACGTAGTCGCCGTGCCCTTCGACCAGCGTCATCACCGCGGTGAGACGGTCGAGGATCGCGCGCTGCTCGGGGCTCTGGATCGCGTCGATGAGGTTGGCGTCGCCGCCGCGCACGGCGTCGGCGACGGCTTCGGCCGCGTCCCGGATGCGGTCCAGCATCACGCCCGGGTCGAGGTCGGACGCGAGCAGGAACTGGGTCATCTGCTCCTGCACGTACTCGCGCAGCCAGGAAACACCGGTGAACTGGGCACGATGCGTCTCTTCGTGCAGGCACACCCAGAGGCGGAAGTCATGCGACTCAACACCGAGTTCCTGCTCGACGTGCACGATGTTGGGCGCGACCAGGGTGAGGCGTCCGGTCGGCGCACGCCCGGACGGGTCGGGCGGCAGGAACAGCTCGTACTGGCCGAGAACGCGACTGGCCATGTAGGCGAGGATCGCGCCGACCTGCATGCCGGTGACCCGCGAGCCCACGGCCTGGACGACGACGTTGCCCGCGCCGCCCAGGGCGCCCGGCCCGCGTCGCTCGGACATCTGCTCCATGAGCGGTTCGAGCACCACGCGGAAACCGTCGACGTTCGCCCGGATCCAGCCGGGCCTGTCCACGATCGTCGCGGGGTCGGGATCGAGCTCGGAGGCCATGCCGGTGAAGTCCCTGACATGGCCGTGGGCGATCTTCGACAGCTCGCGCAGCTCCGCCACGACCTCGCGGGCCTCGGCGTGGCTGACCTGCGGTCCTGGCCTGACGAGCCGGGTCCCGGCCTGGACCGCCACGTTCCAGTCGATCATTGAGGCGCTCATGTACTCCACCGTACGTTTCGGACGCGGCGCCGGAGCGCCCTGCACAGTCGTTCAACGAACAACCGTTCTGGTTATCTCCCGTACGGACCAGCCCACACCCCACCCCAAACCCCCAGTAGCCCGCAAAACAGTCCCCGCCCACCCGGGGGCGGACCGTCCATCCACCCTCGCCGCCCCCGCCCGCACACCGCAGCAGAACGGGATTCTGTGGATAACCAAGGCCGGGACAGATGGGCGAGAGCGCCCGGAAATGCCGGATTAGCCGCAGCCGCAGGCCGCGATCGCCGCCGCCAGTTGGTCCAGCTTGCCCGGATCGACCGGCCCCTTGCCGTCTCCCGCCATGAAGGCGAACGCCAGCAACCGTCCGTCGGCGTCGTACGCAAGCCCCGCGAGCGTGCTGACGCCCGCCAGGGTGCCCGTCTTGGCGCGGACCATGCCCGCGCCCGCACGGCTGGCCGCGACCGCGTAGCGCGGCGGGCTCAGCGTCCCGGAAAACCCTGCGATCGGCATGCCGGTGACCACCGAACGCAGTTCCGGGCGCTCCTCACCGGCGGCGACAGAGACGATGCGTGCCAGAGCGATAGGCGAGATGCGATTGCGCGTGGACAAACCACTGCCGTCGTTGATCGAGACCCCGCCTGCAACGCCCAGCCTGGCCAGGACCTGCTGGACGGTATGCGCAGCGTCCGCGAATGTCGCCGGACGGCCCAGCTTCATGGCGACCTGCCTGGCCACCGCCTCAGCCACGTCGTTGTCACTCTCGGTCAGCAAGTGCTCCACCAGCGCGGACATCGGGGGTGATTGGACGGCGCCGAGCCGCACCGCCCCCTCCTGCGCGACGATCCTGCGCCCCGCCTTCGCGCTGACCCCATGCTTGGACAGCAACCGTGCGAACTGCTTCGCGGCAGCGCCCGCCGGATCGGAAACCCGCGCCTTCTTGGACGGGTCAGACGGAGCCACGCGTCCCTCATCGACCGCCAAGGCGCTGACAGGCGCGACCTCCCCATCGGGCAGATAGTTGGGCTTCCACCCCGCTGCTATGGGAGGCCCCTTGTACGCGGACGTGTCGTAGTCGACGCGTACTCGTCCCACCCCGGACGCCTTGAGCGCGGTAGCCGTCTGCCTGGCCAGGTCCTGGAGCGACGCATAAGGCGGGTGACTCGCGTCAGGACGTGTGGGAAGAGCCGTCAGTGTCGGGTCCCCGCCGCCGACCAGTACGATCCCGCCACCGGCACCCCGCACGACCTGCGTGGTGATCCTGTGCGCAGGCCCAACCGAGGCCAGCGCGGCCACCGACGTCACCACTTTCGTGGTCGAGGCCGGCGTCGCCGGCCGGTCGGCGTGCCAATCGAACAGCGGCCGACCGGTCTCCACGTCGATGACCACAGCGCTGACCTTCGCGCGCGGGCCGCCGATCAACGCCGAGAGCCGTCCCGCCAGGGTGGACGGGTTCGGAGGCCGGCCGGACCCGAGATCGGCTACGGGGATCGCCGCCGACGCGGGTGCCCGCACTAGGTCGCGGACGGCCACGCTGGGCGGCTGCGGAGTCAGACGCTGGTCGGGTGTGAGTTTCACCACTGCCGCCCCAGCGGCGATGGCGAAAACGTTAAGGAGGGACAGCGACAGAACCACGAGGGCACGGGCCCGTCCAGGCACGTGAACGCCCCTCTCCCACTCAGCACTCACCAACGTGCGACATCCTTATATAAGGGAAACACTCACCTGTGGGGACCGGCCTCGCCCACGGGCTTCCGAAAGACTATTCACTGCGAGAGCGCGGGGAGCGGAGGACATCTTGGATTTCGACGTCACCATTGAGATCCCGAAGGGCCAGCGGAACAAGTACGAGGTGGACCACGAGACCGGGCGCATCCGGCTCGACCGCATGCTGTTCACCTCGACGCAGTACCCGGCCGACTACGGGTTCGTCGAGCACACCCTCGGCGAGGACGGCGACCCCCTGGACGCGCTGGTCCTGCTGCAGGAGCCGACCTTCCCCGGCTGCCTCATCCGCTGCCGCGCGGTGGGCATGTTCCGGATGACCGACGAGGCCGGTGGTGACGACAAGGTCCTCTGCGTGCCCGCGACCGACCCCCGCATGGAGCACCTGCGCGACATCCACCACGTCGCCGAGTTCGACCGCCTGGAGATCCAGCACTTCTTCGAGGTCTACAAGGACCTGGAGCCCGGCAAGTCCGTCGAGGGCGCCAGCTGGGTCGGGCGCGTCGAGGCCGAACAGGAGATCGAGCGGTCCCTCAAGCGTGCGGCGGACCAGGGCGACCACTGAACGTCGACTTGGCCGGCCGACAGGCTGCCTACCGCCTTCCTGAACCGACCCGGCTGCGTCCTAGCTGAACGTCGAACGTCGTCAACAGCGCCGAATCCGCTCCCGCGCCGATGCGATACGACTGCGTAGAGCCCTTCCGCACAGATCCCCTGCGGAAGGGTTCTCGTCTTCCAGCGCATACAGGCTCCGTCAGTCCAGCACGAGGTCCCCGTCAGAGGCGGGACGAGTCGCGCCGATGAGGTCACCACGGTGGATACTGGCTACGCGTACCCGTGCGCCCGTGTAGGGGGCCTCTACCATCCGGCCCTTGCCGATGTAGATGCCCACGTGGTGGATGGTTCCGGGATCGGACGTATCCGTCGCGAAGAAGACGAGGTCACCGAGGCGCAACTCGTCGATGGGGATGTGGGGGCCGGACGTCCACTGCGTACCGGTCCAGTGGTCGAGCCGTACACCGGCCTTGTCCCACGCGTACATGGTCAAGCCGGAGCAGTCGAAGCCGACCGTCCCCGCGCCCTGCGCCACACCGTAGCTCGGACCGGCCACGGTGCCGCCGCCCCACGAGTACGGGGTGCCGAGCCACTTGAGCGCCGCTCGCGCCGCGACCACACCACGCGCCGCCATCGTCGACGGTCCTGCGACAGGGCGTCCTGAGCCAGCAAATTCGGAGCGGGCTTTCCGGGCCTCGACCTTCTCCCATGCCCGTTCCCGCGCGCGCTTGACGCGGGCAGCTCGAGCCTGAGCGCTGCCAAGCCGCCGCTCAAGGCGGCGTTTCTCCGCCTCGATGCGATGCACGGACGCTTGCTGCTTGGCGACGGCGTCCTGCGCGACCCGCTTGGCCTCGTCGGCGCGGCGCGTCGCAGTGCTCTGCTCGGCGAACGCCGTCTGCGCCTGGCGGCGGAACACGTCGGCGACGTTCCTGGACGCTCTCACTCGTTCGACCATGGCGGTCCGGCGTTTGGCGAGCATCTCGACCATCGCGGCGCGGTCCATGAAGCCCTGCGGGCCACCATTGCCGACAAGCGCCGACGACATTTGGTTGTAGCCGGTGCTGTTCCGGTAGGCCTGCGCGGCGAATGATGCCAGTTCGGCTCGCGTCTCCTCTAGCCTGCGGCCAGCCTCGGCCAGCCGCAGTTGGGTGTCCCTGTAGGCCTGCTGCGAGCGTTGCAGTTTGAGCCGTTCGCCGTTGTAGTGCTCTATCGCGACCTCCGCGGCGACAGCGAGCCGGTCCAGTTCGCCGTTCGCCTGGGCGAGCGTGGCCTTCGTCCGTCCGACCTCGGCGGCCCTTTCCTTGACCTGGTGTTGGCTCTGCTCAACGTCGCGAGCGCTGGGGCCAGGGTCGGCGACGGCGGTGGAGCCGGCGAACGCGGTCGGCGCCTGCACGCTCATGCCGAGCGTCAGGCTCGTGGAGAACGCGACCAATGGAAGCGCCGCAACGCGGAAAGAGGACTGGGTCGCGCGACGGGCCTTTGCTACGCCAGGTGCCATGAGCACGTCCTCCCCCCGACCAATACTGCTTAGCGCAAACGATCACCTACGAAGAGTAGTTGAGTCGGGCAATAGCAAGTACTTCTGGCACGCCGCCGATCAGGGGCTGGACGTCGTACGGGTACCGGGAGCGGTAGCCCGGGTCGGCGAGGACGACCCCGTGGACGGTGACGGATCCGGGCCATCACCAGACGGTGGCGATCCGGACGGCGGCGACTCTGAGGGCGACGGGGGCCTGGAGGTGGGCGGGTCAGACGACGGAGGCTTGGAGGACGGAGGCTTGGGGCGGGAGGGCGACGGACTGGTCGGCCGTTTGGTGCTCGGCGGAGCGGACGGGTTTCCAGAGCCGGAACCCGTCGGCGTCGGCGACGGTGTCGGATCCGGGTCCGGGGCGTCAGGTCGCCAGGTGACGTGCACCTGCCTCCTGCCCGGGGAGAAGGCGATGGCGCCGTCCCCATGAGAGCTTGGCTGGCGCGAAACGTGCACGCGTACGGTCACGCTCTGGCCAGCCTTCAGGAGTCCGGACGTTGGTTCGACTCGCAGGGGTGCACGGCTCTTCGCCTGCCAGGACACTGGTCCGCCTTCTGCCCGCAGGTCTACGGAACCGTCCGAACCACCGGCCAGATCCACGAAGAGCGGAGAGACCGCTAGCGCGCCCTTCGCCGGAGAACCCGACGGTCCGTCCGCGGGACCGGACGGTCGTGACGGTGTCGGCCGAGCGGTCGGCGGTGCGGACGAAGCCCGCGAACCCAACGGGAACGTGGCGGATACCGGAGCGACGTCCATGTGGGCAGCAGCATCCGGATGGTCCGCGGGCGATCGGCCTAGCTCCGCTTCCTGCGAAACCCCGGGAAACGCGCGCGGGCGCGGACCGGCCACAGTGTCCGTGTCACGTCGCTCTGTGGCGAAGAGCCCGTAGATGGACGCGACCCCGCCTCCGGCTAGGAGGGCCATCGCCGTGAGCACCCCGACGACGCGAACGGCCTGGGCGCCATGGCGGATCGGCCTGGGGCCGCCATCCCTGACGAGGTTCTCCTTCGACCAGAAACCGGTCCTGCGGAATTGACGAAGCCACAGAAGCCCGCGAGGACAGGACGCCCTGAGCGGCCGTGTCGGCTGTCCAGCCTGGACCGGGAATCCGTCCGCGGTGAACTCGGTGACCCGGGTGGAGACGAAGAGCCTGTAGCCGACGAGTTCCGGGTCCAGAAAGCAGCTCATGACGCGAAGGCGCAGTTCCCCTGCCAGGTCGGCGTCCGGCAGGAGCCCGAATACCTTGGCGGCCGACACCGTGCGTGGACGGAACGCTCCGCAGACGGAGCAGTCCTCCGCGTGCTTCGTCAGCCGACCGTTCAGTTCGTGGTTGAACTCGCCGCGCGGTTCTCGCAGCAGCCGGGCGCGTCCGGCGCAACCGTACGGCCCCTGATGCGCGAGTATCTCGGCTGTCAGCGCCTCTTCCAGTTCGCTGTGCGCGTGCTCAAGGGCCGACTGGGCGTCCTTCAACGGAACGTCGAACACCGCGGCGAGGTCGGGAACGGACAGTTGGTGCCTGACTCTGAGCTCCAGAATCTCCCGCGAGATGGGGCGCAGCGCCAGAACCGCCTGCCAGGCCATGATGCGATGGTCGACGTCCTCCTGGTCGTGGCTGGCCACCGGCACATCCGGCAGTTGGTCCCTGGGCGGCAGGCGGCGCGCGCATTCCAGCCTGGCGATGGCGTAGAGCCATGGGCCGAACCTGTCGGGGTCGCGCAGTTTGCCGATGTGCGCCTCAGCCACGATGAACGTGTCGCGCAGCGCTACCTGCGCGGCGTCTCTGCAACGCAGCTGAAACCAGCAGTAGGCGTAGAGGCGGTCGGCATGGGCGTCGTACACCGCGGCGGGGGCGTCGGCGTCGCGCTCACGTAGCGCCTCGACCAGGAGATGGTCGTTCATGCCACCGAAGGTAAAGGCTTCGAGCGCTTCTTACCGGCCAATTTAAGAGATCAATCCCAAATACCGAACACCATTCTTACGCTTCGCCGACACTTTTCCCGTGTGTCAAAGATGTGGAGTTCATGGGGTTTTGCCCGATCCGTCGCGGCAAGATGATCAGACTGCTACCAGCCAAGAATATCGATGGGCGATCAACGCATTACCTAGAGCGAAGGGATTGTTAATACCGACGCTCACTCCGAAAGAAGCGTTTCCATCATCGACGGCAACCGTCGTTCAGCGGCCGCGGCCAAGGCGGCGACTTGTGCACTGGTGTAGATGACCGGCTCGCCCACAATTGCGCGCGGGATGCTCCTGGCGGCATGGAACAGGACTCTCCCATGCCGCACACCGTCCCGTGCGACCCGCGCCCCGTGTACGACGACCATCGGCGTGACCTGTACGTCCTGGTCCAACTCTTCGGACAGCAGCTCGGCCACGGTCTCGGCAGCACGGGCGGCCGCAGCGCTCACGCCCGTCACGGGCCGGGCACCCGCCAACAGGCGGTTCTGTTCGGCGTGCAGTTGAGCGCCCCAGCGGAGCCTTCTGCTGGCGATCGCATAGATCCCGGACAAGCCGACCACCAGGTGATCGAGGTTCGTCGCCGGCGCAGGATCATCCGAGAAGGCCCGGTCATGCAGAACGTGGAAGCCGGCCGGATCCAGGCGCGACAACCGCCGCCCGGTTCGCCGTTCGGCCAAGGCACCTCTGCGCCAGTTGCTCACAGGCGCCGGCCGGTACCGCACATACACCGCATGCGCGACGAAGAAGAGAACTGCGACCAGGATCCCCGCCCACCAGACGGTGACACCGACCGCGACGACGCCCGCTCCACAGGCCAGCACAGCCCGCACCGCGCGACGCTCCCAGCGATGCTCCGCGGCCAGCGCGCGGTAACGGTACAGGGCCGAGGCCCCGGCGCTGGACACGGCGACACCGCTGCTGCGCACCGCAAAAGCCCCTTCTCCTCTGCCCCCGAAGCCGCACCTGGAGGCACCAAGCGTGCGGCAGCCCGGCGGTTCCAGCAAGGACTTTCCTCGGCTCGATCTTGAGATGAACTTGACACTGTTATCGTGACAGTGTCATCATCGAGCCATGGACAGCACCTGGACGATCACCGAGCTGGCGGACCACGCCGCGGCGGCCCTCGCCGCGGACGGATCCGCGCAGGTCAGCGGCCGGGTGCGCGATCTGCCCAACGAGCGGCTGATCCGCTGGTACACCACGATCGGCCTGATCGACCCGCCGCTCGGCCGGCGCGGCCGCACCGCCCTGTACGGGCCCCGCCATCTCCTGCAGTTGGTCGCGGTGAAACGCCGCCAGGCCGCCGGCCGCTCGATCGCCGAGATCCAAATCGAACTCGCCGCCGCCACCGACGCGACCCTCGAACGAATCGCCTCACTCCCGACCCGGCCGGCTCCCGCCTCCGGCCACACTGCGCACCCCGCTGTCAGGCGGGCCGACTCCGTCACCCAGGCGGCCCTGGAAGCCGACGGCGGCGGCCAAGCAGACGCCTCTATGGCCGGTCGCCCCGCCGATCCCGCAGGCTCCGCCGGTGGCTCAACACCCTTCGCCCCCGCTCCGACGGACTCCGTGGCAACGGAAGGTGAATCGGCGGGCCTCGCCGACCCCATGAGTCGACCGACTCGCCTCACCTCCGCCTCGACGGGCTCCACAGACTCGGCAGCGAGCGAATCGGGAGCGCCTGCGAACCCTGCGGCTGGGCCGATGAACCACACCGCCGCATCAGGAACCCCAGCAGACCTGGCGGGAACGACTGAACAGGAAGGCGAAACCTCCCGCGGAACCTTCTGGAGCACGCGTCCCGACGTGTCGTACAGCCGGGCGACCGTGGCCGACGGCCACCACCGACCACTTCCACCGATCGTCCAGGGTGTCCGGCTTGCGTCCGGCCTCACCCTGCTCCTGGACGTTCCCACCCTGAGCGGTGATGACCTCGCCGCCATCGAGAACGCCGCCCGCCCATTGCTCGAAACACTGCACCGACGCGGTCTTCTCGTCCCCGCGGAAAGCCCCGCGTTTCCATCCGCCGATCCTTCTCGGAGGTCCCAGTGACCGTGCGCATACTGCCGTTGCCCGAGACCGCGCCGCCGAAGCCCGACCACGGGCTGGGCGCGCTCACCACCGACAGGGGCAACCTGCCGCTCGACTCCGTCGACGTGCACGCCTCGATCACCGGGCTCGCCGCCGGGATCGAGGTCGTCCAAGGTTTCCGCAACCCCCACGACACGCCGCTGGAGGCCACCTACGTCTTCCCCCTGCCCGACCGCGGCGCCGTCACCGCCCTGCGGATGGAGGCCGCCGACCGGGTCATCGAGGGGACGCTGAAAGAACGCGGCCAGGCCCGGCAGGACTACGACACCGCGATCGCCGCGGGTCAGCGCGCCGCCATCGCGGAGGAAGACCGACCGGACGTCTTCACCATGCGGGTCGGCAACATCCTGCCGGGCGAGCGCGTGACGATCAGGCTGACGCTCGACCAGCCGCTGCCGCACGATTCGGCGTCCAGCGCGACGTTCCGCTTCCCCCTGGTTGTCGCACCCCGCTACATCCCGGGAGCGCCGCTGGACGGTGAGCGCGCCGGGGCCGGAGTTGCCGACGACACCGACGCCGTCCCGGACGCGTCCCGGATCAGCCCGCCCGTGCTGCTCCCCGGCTTCCCCAACCCGGTCCGGCTGGCCGTCACCGTCGACATCGACCCCGCCGGGCTGCCGTTGACCCAGATCCGCTCCGCGCTGCATGTGGTGGCCGAAGAGGGTGACGGCGAACGCACGACCGTCCGGCTACGGCCCGGCGAACGCCTCGATCGCGACTTCATCCTCCGACTCGACTTTGCCGCGCACGAGAGCGCGGCCCTCACACTGGTCCCGGACGAGTCCGGCGAGGAAGGGACGTTCAGCTTCACCGTGCTGCCCTCCGGGCAGACCCGGCCAAGCCCTCGCGACGTCGTGCTCGTCCTCGACCGTTCCGGCAGCATGCAGGGTTGGAAGATGGTCGCCGCGCGCCGCGCCGCCGCCCGCATCGTCGATACGCTCCGCACCGAGGACCGGTTCGCCGTCCTGTCCTTCGACAGCGTCGTCGATCGTCCCCGCGACCTCGGTACCGGGCTGGTGGACGGCACCGACCGCAACCGGTTCCGCGCGGTCGAGCACCTGTCCGCCCTGACACCGCGGGGCGGCACCGAGATGCTGGCCCCGCTCGACGAGGGCTGCCGCCTGCTGGGCGACTCCGTGCGTGACCGGGTGCTCGTCCTCATCACCGACGGCCAGGTCGGCAACGAAGACCAACTCCTCGCCCACCTCGAACCCCGTCTGTCGGGCGTCCGCGTCCACACCGTCGGCATCGATCAGGCGGTCAACGCAGGATTCCTGAACCGTCTCGCCGCCATCGGCCAAGGGCGTTGCGAGCTGGTCGAGTCAGAAGACCGCCTGGACGAGGTGATGGAGCACATCCATCACCGGATCGCCGCGCCGCTGGCGACCGGGCTCTCACTCCATCCCGACGGCCTGGAACTCATCCCCGATTCCGTCACACCGGCCCGGCTCGGCGCGCTGTTCCCTGATGTGCCACTGGTGATCGCAGGGCGGTTCCGCGGCAGCCCGTCGGGCTCGCTGTCCGTGCGCGGCACCGCGTCCGGCGGGACGGCGTGGGAGCAGCGCGCCACGGGCACCGTCACCAAGAACCCGGCCGCCACGTCCATCTGGGCCCGCGCGCACCTGCGCGAACTCGAAGACCGCTACACGGCCCGCGGCCTTGACGACCTGGAACAGCGCATCGTCGACACGTCGCTCCGCTTCGGCGTCCTGTGCCGTTTCACCGCGTTCGTGGCCGTGGACAGCCGAGTGGTCACCGACGGCGACGCTCCGCATCAGGTCGTCCAGCCGGTGGAGATGCCCCGGGGCTGGGCGGCGCCCACCGCCCTGCCGAGAACGATGCACGCCGCCTTCTCGGTCGCCACTCCGGAAGCTCCACTCGCGGCGGCGGCCGACGCCGCGATACTCCCTGCTCCTGAGGTCGCGCCACCGTTCGCGTATGGCGGTACGCCGCCGCCGTCTGGGCCGCCTACGCGGGGCTCCAGCCGTTCCTCTGGCGCGCCCGGCGCAGTCGCGATGTCACCACGCCGCGCCCGCAGCGCACCCGCCGCCACGGAGTTTCAGCAGGAACTGAGCGACGTGCTCGACCGTCTCCGCGAGGTCCCCGAAACGCGTGATCAGCGCGTTCAACACCTGCGGAGCGAGCTCCTTCCCGTCCTGGAATCGATCGTCCAGCGAATGGAGGCACAACACCTCGACACCGCATCCCTCACCGCGCTTCTCGACGACCTCCGCCGCCTGCACGCCGCATCGGACCAGTCCAGCGTCGACGAGCTATGGACCCGCGCACTCCAGGTCCTCGGCGACTTCGCCGGAGATCCCGCACCCCGCCGCCCCTTCTGGAAGCGCAACAGGTGAACCGGGCACTCGGCCCCCTCTGCTCCCGCCGGAGAGGGTCTTCCTCGCCATCGCCCCAGGATCACCAACCCATGCAAGCGCCGCATCTAGCCACCGGTGGTCCGGTGGGTCGGCCGGCTCGGGCGGGGCGGCTGTCCCGGACGGAAGCCCGACACGACCAGGTCGGAAGTCCGACACGACCAGGGCGGAAGTTCGACACGACCAGGGCGGAGGTTCGACACGACCAGGGCGGAAGTTCGACACGACCAGGACGGAGGTTCGACACGACCAGGACGGAGGTTCGACACGACCAGGACGGAGGTGAGTGACGAGTCGGCGCAATGTCTCGGAGGGACGTGGACGCAGAAAAGAGGGCGGGGACGCACTCTGGGTGAGTGCGTCCCCGCGTGTCATGGACAGATCGGTCAGGCGTGCTTGGGGCGGTAGCGGCGCAGGAGCGGCACCAGGTTCAGCGCCAAGCCGACCACGGCGACGGCGCCGACCAGGTTGACGCCCGGGTGGAACTCGCCGAAGCCGTCTCCCCCGGCGGCCGTTCCGCCCGCAACCAGGGCGGTGACCACCGCCAGGACGAGGGCGGCGCCGACCTGGCCTGACGTCTGGACGAGACCGGACGCCAGCCCCTGCTCGGAGTCGTCGATCCCGTCCGTCGCCTGGCCCATGATCGAGCTGAACCCGAACGCGAACCCGCCGCCCAGCAGGAGCATCGTCGGCAGGATCGTGAACAGGTAGTGCGGGGCGTTCCCGGCCGTGGCCAGGAACCAGCCGTAACCGAGGGTCAGCGACGTCATGGAGCTGATGATCAGGCGGGGCGTCCCGTACCGGTCGATCAGGCGGCCGACGAACGGGGAGCCGAAGGCCACGATGAGTCCGGCCGGCAACAGGGCCATGGCCATCTTCAGCGGCGACCAGCGCAGCACGTCCTGCAGGTAGAGCGTCATCATGAACTGGAAGCTCAGGTACGACCCGAACAGCGCGACGATGCTCAGATTGGCCCGGACGATCGATCCGATCCGCAGGATGCCGAGCCGGATCAGCGGGTGCCGAACCTTCTTCTCGGTGATGAAGAAGGCGGCCAGCAGGATCGCCGCCAGCGCGACCGAGCCCAGCGTGACCGGGTCGAGCCAGCCCCGTTCGGGCGCGGAGACGACGGTGTAGACGGCGAGCAGCATGCCGCCGGTGAGCGTGACGGCGCCGACGATGTCGTGACCGCCGCCGGCCGCCGGCTTGTCCCGCGGGATCAACGCGAGGCCTGCGACGAGGGCGATGACGGCGAGGGGCACGGGCGTCAGGAACGTCCAGCGCCATCCGAAGCTCGTCAGCAGTCCGCCGAGGATCAGGCCGGACGAGTAGCCGCTGGCGCCGAACACGGAGAAGACCGACAGCGCCCGGTTACGCGCGGGCCCCTCGTGGAAGGTGGTGGTCAAGATGGACAGGGCGGTCGGCGCGGTGAACGCGGCGGCCAGTCCCTTCACGAAACGGGTGGCGATCAGCAACGTGCCGTCGTTCACGAGCCCGCCCACCAGCGACGCGATGGCGAACACGGCCAACGCGGTGAGGAAGACCTTCCGGCGGCCGAGCAGGTCAGCGGTGCGTCCGCCCAGCAGGAGCAGCCCGCCGTAACCAAGGACGTAACCGTTCACGATCCACTGCAGCGACGTCGTCGAAAGGCCCAGCTCGGCGCCGATGGACGGCAGCGCGACGCCCACCATCGAGACGTCGAGTCCATCGAGGAACAACACGGCGCACAGGACCGCGAGGACTCCCCACAGCCGGGGAGTCCAGGTCTGTTCGGCCGGCGCGCTCTTGGCGCCCGGCGCACGGACGGCGGAGGCAGGTGAGGTGTCAGTGATAGTCACGTCGAAGCACAGTACATGCACATGCATCAAATGTCTACGCACTAAATTCCGTAGAATTTAATTCGAGTGCATCAGATGCGCGCACATGCTACGATGCGCGGCATGAAAGCGGAGGCTGCACTCGTCGACCGGTGGCGCGGGCTGGCGACCTGCTACAACTCGGTCGCCTGCGCCCTTGATCGCGCCCTCCAGGACGCCCACGGCCTCAGCATGAGCGAGTACGAGACGCTCGACCGCCTCGTCGACGCAAACTGTGAGAAGCGCCGCATGCAGGAGATCGCCGCGGCCATGTACCTCAGCCAGAGCGCCCTCTCCCGCACCGTCGCCCGCCTGGAGAAGCACGGGTACGTGCAGCGCGGCCTCTGCGAAGCCGACCGCCGCGGCGTCTTCGTCGAGATCACCGACGCGGGCCGCCGATGCCACGCCGAGGCCCGCGAAACCCACCTGAAGATCCTCGCCGAGTACCTGGCACCAGTGCCCTGACCTGGTGCTGGAGCAGGCACCTCCGGCTCGAGCACCTGACACCGGCACCTTGCTCCTACAGTCGAGAAGCACGCCCACCCAAGCGCCCGTCCACGTGGCGGCCGCGCGGCTCTGGCGTTGCCTAGGCCCTCAGGCCACGCGCACGTGTTTCGGCCCGCCGAGGTGATGGCGTGACCGCGCGGGTCAGAAACGAGGCGGCTCAGGAGTCGCTGTCAGCAAGCCTGCAGCGAACACCCCTCTTCCAAGATAGGAAGGGGGCCTGGACTGCGAGCCGCCTATCGGATCGAACCGATGACCTAGTTCATTACAAGCGAAGATCAACTTGGAGTGATCCAATCGCCGGCCATGCGCAGGAGTACCTACAGCGCTCCCACCGTCCACCACGATTGTCACTCGGTTAGTCACTCACCGCAGACCCCTTCATGGGAGCGAGTAACCGCGAC
Source organism: Actinomadura sp. 9N215 (assembly GCF_044326345.1). NCBI lineage: Bacteria > Bacillati > Actinomycetota > Actinomycetes > Streptosporangiales > Thermomonosporaceae > Actinomadura > Actinomadura sp. 9N215. The sequence continues at coordinate 71,656 of NZ_JBIRBA010000029.1, forward strand.
GTGACAGTCCGTGCCATATTGGCAGGGCGCCAACACCATGCCCCGTTCCCACCGACCGGGAGCGTGCGCGACATCGCCGCATCGTCGCTACCTGCCTGGCGTCCCGTCCCACCGACCGCCCGTCTACCCAAGGCCTCCTGGAGGCCCTGAGCTAAGCTCGCGTCCGCCACCTTCGCGCCCTCCAACTCGACTCCTACAGCTGAGAGAAGGACGCACTGCCCAACCCATACCGTCGGACCGGCTCGCCGGGGGAGTTGGGAGCCAATGCCTACTGGTCTTGGTCAGCGGTGTCGGGGTCGCGGATTTCGCGGACGCCGGGGAGGGCCGAGGTCGGGTGCGGAAGGAGTAGGCGCCGATGACGTTGATGTGCTGCGTCCGAACGGTGACAGTCGGGCGCACCTTCGGTGCCATGCGTCGATAGGCCCTTTCCGCTGCGCCGTATGGCCGGACGTGTTCGGCCGTGATGTCCGGGCCGGTGCCATGAAAGCGCGGACGGTACAGCGCGAGGTGCCAACTACTCCGAGTCCAGAAAGTGCAGGTTCACGCGGACGGGACATGGACCGAGCTCGCCCGCAGCGATCTCACGTAAACAGGATATGTGAGACCCCGCGCCGCTCCTAGCGGCGCCCGGCGGCCCGTCGGAGCGGTTCGCGCCGTACCGCACAGATAACCTTTGCCGTGGCCGGGGTCATGCTCACCGTGGCGGTGGTACCGGCTTTCAGTCAGGCTGGTGGTCGTCAGAACGCTGGCTGGCGGCGCGGATTTCAGTGATGAGTTCGTCATCGCTTTTCGCCGGTGGTGAGGCGGGGGCTGCGCGGAACTCCTCGAGAAGTTGCTGCAGCGCTGTGGCTGTGTCCTCGTTTGGATGCCCAGAGGAGGGGGCGAGTGGAATCTCACTCATGGGTCGGGCCGTTTCCGGGTCGGTACCTGATCGCCAGCATCCCGGGAAGACGGACCACGTCGTAACAAAGAGCGGAGTGTGGCCAGGGCCCGGGAGATCTGGCTGCGTACTGTCGCTGGTGAACAGCCTAGGGCATCCGCGGTCTCACGCACGGTGAGGTGTTCCCAATAGCGCAGCACGGTGGCCGCGCGCTGCCGGTGGCCGCGCGCTGCCGGTGGCCGAGCCGGTCCAGAGCCGACGACAGCAGCGGGTGAGTGCCGATGCGATCCGGTTCAACCGGCTCGGGGTTCGGGAGTGTGGTCAACGAGGACCTCCCGTGACCACCGGGCGACCGGGCGACCGGGCGACCGCTGATGTAGGTGCGGACCATGACCGTAGGTAGCCGGCCAATTCTTCGCGGTTGTCCAACTGCGGCCACAGAAGGAACATCTTGACCAGGGTCTTCTGGGTTAGGTCGTCGGCCTCGAACCAGTCGCCGCACAGCAAGAAGGCCCTTCGTCGCAGCTCGGACCGGACCTGCTTGACGTATTGAGAGAAACCATCGTCGGGGTTCGGTTCCACAGGGCACCTCAAGATCTTGAGCCATCGATGCAACGGTCAGCGATGCATGACGCGTGTAAGACGGTGAGGCCGACTGACTCCTGTGTTGACAAGTAAATCGAAAGCTACTGACAGAACAGTCCGGCCGACCATCGTGGAAAACCCTGAACCGCGCGTGGCCGTCAGAAGCGAAGCAGAAGGGAGCCGAGGTACACGCTTCCGCATTCATGTCCCGGGCCAAGCCATCCCGACGCTGGGCAGCGTCCAAACCAAAGCTCGCCCCATGGCAAGGACTCTGTAGTCATGTAGTCCGCCTGGCCACAGGCAGCCGCATGAGCGGCCGCGACACGTTCGCGATGACCCCGTGAATTCACCTGCTTCCGAAAGAGGAAATCCATGCCGCGAATTCGTTCCACCATGGTACGTACGCTGGTTGCCGCTGCCGCGGTGACCACATTCGCCGGAGCCCTGACGGCCGCTCCAGCATCCGCCGAGACCGCGGCCGAGGCCACGGTCCTGCACAGCCAGATCTCCCCGAGCAGTCTCAGGTCGTCCCCGCCAGGACGCTGCAACTCCTGGGAGGACGGCGCCATCGCCTTCTACGCCGGGGTCTGGTGGGAGTGCAGGTTCGCGCCCTCCATCGGAGGATTCTGGTGGGTGCCGCAGGGTTGACGTGCCCGGCAGCACCTAGACCCGCCAGCGGTTCGATGGACCCCGCACCCTCGATCGAAGGTGCAGGTCCATCGGCCTGACAGGCGTTGAGCGTTTTCTCCGTTCGCCAACACTGAAGACCGGCGTCGGCGCATGCGAAGTAGAGTGCAGGCGACGCAACCGCGACCTCAAAAGGGCGGAAATGGAGAACAGCGAGTCGGGGCCGATACACACACCCCGCTACCTCCGGACCATCACTGCTGCCGATGACCTGGCCAGGCGGATGGGGCATTCGCACGCTGGCGTGGAGCATCTCTTCTTGGCTCTACTGCGCGATAAAGATGGGCTACCGACCCAAGTACTGTCGACAAAGATCGATCTCGATGACCTCGACGCCGAAATCGTCGCGCTAATGACCTCCGCGGAGTATCTAGGCTCGAGTGACGACGAGACCGAGCCCTGAGGCAGCCCGCTTTACTCCCTGAACAGGAACCCTCGTCCAGGTCGCCGTTCTCGCCGAGCGCTTCAGCTTCGCCGTCGGCACTCCGCCCAACCTCGACTGCGCCAAACTGTGGGTCGAGCTGGCCGGACCGGTGGCGCTGCGCGGCTTGGACGAGATCGCCGACATCCTCGCCCCACCCAATGACCCGCAGACCCGGCCGCCAGCAAACACCTGCCGGGATGCGAACAGCGCGGGCACCTGGACCTACCGTCCGCCCCCAGCGGCCGACCCGGCTGGCCCCTCTCGCCCTCCGCCTCGGACATCCGGCACCCGTGTGGACCTTGGGGCCGCGTGTCCGGCAAGGTCCACCACCTGACCGCCGCCCGCGTGTGGGGCATCCTGCGGGAACTGGAGAGGGCAGGCATCCTCACCTTGGCCGACAAAGCTTGCCAAGGGCCGAGGCCTCGATGATCATCACGCCCTACAACGGCATGGACAAACCGAAGTCGCAGAAGCAGGCGAACCGGTCGCACGCCAAGCTCCGCGGTCCGGGCGAACACGCGAACGCCGCGCTCAAGTCATGACGGATCTTGCACAAGCTGCGCTGCAGCCCGGGCGAAGTCGGCCACATCGTCAAGGCCATCGCCGTCCTACAAAACCACCGCGTCACCCACTCCACCCGAATGAAATGAGCTCGGTGCATCCGTCACACGGACGGCGCGGGCCACGGGCATCACCTCGGTCGCCTCGGACGGCAGAAGCCAGGCGACCGAGGTCGCTCCGTCTGACGGGTGAGGCTCCCCACTGACTGGCCGACAGAGAATGGCCAGGGAGACCACACCTGCCTCATGTTCTTGTAGACGCCCGTCAGGCGGTCAGGCTCGACCTTCACGCCGGTTTCCTCGAATACCTCACGGACGACGCCTTCGAACGGTGTCTCGTCCAACTCCAGGACACCACCGGGCGGTGCCCAACGCCCGTCGTCGGCACGCTTGAGGGCGAGGACGCGTTCGTCGTCTCGAACCACGATGCCCGAGACGCTCACCGAGTGGCGAGGCCGCGGGAGATGCGCCACAGTTTCGTCTCCGTGTTGTCGGACGCGGGCGTGCCCATCGAGGAGATCTCGCAGCGGGCCGAGCACAAGAGCACCGAGGTGACCGAGACCGTGTACTGGCACCAGATCCGGCCCGCCCTGCTCGGCGGAGCGGAGGCGATGGTGTTTCTGGAAGAAGACCGCGAGTCTTAGTCGCTCAGTTGGTCACTCACTCGTTAGCAAGGGCCCGTTCCGAAGATCGGAACGGGCCCTTGACCTGGAGCCGCCTATCGGAATCGAACCGATGACCTATTCATTACGAGTGAATCGCTCTGCCGACTGAGCTAAGGCGGCGCGCCGTGCGGGGCACGGCTGGGTGAAGTCTACCGGGTCTCCGGGGGTCGGCGTGCACTGGTTATTCAGCGGCAGGTGGTGCCGTCCTTGGGCGGGGTGGCGGTGAGCAGGTACTTGTCGGCGGCCTCGGTGATGCAGTGGTTGCCCTGCAGGTAGGCGGTGTGGCCGTCACCGTCGAAGGTGAGGAGGACGCCGCTGGTGAGCTGGTCGGCCAGGCTCTGGGACCACTTGTACGGTGTGGCGGGGTCGCGGATGGTTCCGATGACGACGATCGGAGCGGCGCCCCTGGCGGTGATGGGTTTCGGCTGTTGTTCGGTCTGGACGGGCCAGTAGACGCAGGGCAGGCCGCCCCAGACGACGAAGGGGCCGAAGCGGGGCGCGGCCTTCTCGGCTTCGGCGGCCGACTTGCCGTAGGTGTTGAGGTCCGGGGGGTTGGGTTTGTCGACGCAGTTGATGGCCATGTTCGCGTCGGTCTGGTTGCTGTAGGCGCCGTTCGGCTTGCGTTCGACCATTTCGTCCGCGAGGGCCAGGAGCATGGTGCCGTCGGAGTTCTGGGTCGCCTGGGTGAGGGCCTGGCGGAGGACGGGCCAGTACTCCTTGACGTAGAGGGCCCTGGCGATGCCCATGACGGCCAGGGACTCGGTGACCTTGCGGGGGTCGCGAGTGCTCTTGAGCGGTGTCTTGTCCGTCTTGGTTAGGAAGGACGAGACGCTGGCCAGGACCGCGTCGACGGAGTCACCGAAACGGCAGAAGCCTGCTTTGATGCAGTCGGCGGCGAAGGCGCGCAGAGCCGTCTCGAAGCCCTTGGCCTGTTCGATCAGCATTTCGGTCGAGGACAGCCTGGGGTCGACGGCGCCGTCCAGCACGAGGGCACGGACGTTCTTAGGGAACTGTTCGGCGTAGGTGGCGCCCAGGTAGGTGCCGTATGAGGCGCCGTAGTAGGTGAGCTTGGGGTCGCCCAAGGCGGCGCGTAGGACGTCCATGTCGCGGGCGGCGTTGAGCGTGCCCACGTGAGGGAGCTCGGTTGGCGCCTTGGCCTTGCAGTTCTGGGCAAACTCCTTGCCTTCGGCGCCGAGTGCGTTCGTCTCCTTCTGGTCGTCCGGGGATGCGTCGGTGGCGAAGAAGTCGTCGAGTTGCGGGCCGGTGTTGCAGCGGACCGGGTCGCTCTTGGCGACGCCGCGGGGGTCGAAGCCGACGATGTCGAAGCGGCGGCGCAGGTCGTTCCCGAACGTCCGGGCCGCCTGGCGGACGAAGTCCGTACCGGAACCGCCTGGGCCGCCAGGATTGGTGAGCAGAGAACCTATGCGGTCGGATTCGTCCTCGGCGGGGAGCCTGACGACGGAGATCCCGACCTTTCCGCCGGACGGTTTGGTGTAGTCGAGGGGTACCTGGACGGTCGCGCATTCGAATCCGTCCCCGCAGTCCTTCCAGGACGGTTTCTGCTTGTAGAACGATTCGAGGCCGGACGGAGCGCTCGCTGACGCGGTCGCCCTTTCGCCGCCGTCGTCGCTGCATCCGGTGACCGTCGCCATCGTCAGCACGGTGGCCACACTGATGAACTTCGCTGCCCGCACCTGGGACCCCGTCTCGTCGTAGCGCCACGTACGCCGCCGCCTACGCTACGTCGACATCGTGGCCGGGGCTACTTCTGTCCGTAGTCGTGTTCTATCCCGTCGAGCAGCCAGTTGAGGCCCCGCTCGAAGTTCACGCGCCCGTAGAGGCCCCGCTCGAAGACGGGTTTGAGGTGAGGGAACTCGCCGCTCTCCAGAAGCGAGCGGATGTACTCCCGTTCCAGCAGGCTGGTGTGGGCGCGCTCCAGGCCGTTCTCACCGATGTCGTTGACGTGCTGTTCCCGCACCGTGTAGCCCAGCATGTAGTGGTCGAGGGTGGTGATGATGGCCACCATGCTCTCTGGGTCGTCGGTGAGCAGCGCGGCGGCGGCCAGGGATTGCTCTGCATGACGCAGACCGTTCGGCCCTACGCGCGGGGAGCGGTGGGCGAGTTCGAGCATCCAGGGATGCCTGAGGCCGGCCTCGCGTTCCTTGAGGGTGATCTGGAGGAACGCCTCGCGCCAGTCGTCCGGCAGATCGCCCTTGATCAGCACCTCCTCCGCGACCTCGTCGTACATGAGGTCGAAGAGGTCTTCCTTCGTGTCGATGTGGGTGTAGAGGCTCATCGCGCGCACGCCCAGTTCGCTCGCGACGCGGCGAATCGACGCGGCGTCCAGGCCGTCGGCGTCCGCGACCTTGATCGCGGTCTCGACGATCGCCTCGCGCGTCAGCTTCGGCCGGCGCCCGCCGCGGGGGCGCGTCCAAACGTCGCCTGACCTCGCTGAACCTGCCACATCAAAGATCTTACGCGATACACCGTATCGATACGGTGTACGGATTCGGCGATACGGTGTACGGTAGTACCGATACGGCGTACGGAAACGAAAGGCGGCCGGATGACCAGCACAACGACCGCACCGCCTGCCGACCAGGAGGGCATCGACCCGCGCCTGCGCAACCTCGCGGTCGTCGTGTTGCTCGGCGCGATCATGACGGTGCTCGACTCCACGATCGTCAACGTCGCGGTCGCGTCGCTCGGCAGGGACTTCGGCACCTCGCTGTCGACGATCCAGTGGGTCGTGACCGGTTACACACTCGCGCTGTCCATGGCGATCCCGCTGACCGGGTGGTCGGTGCAGCGCTTCGGCGCCCGGACGATGTGGCTCGTCTCGCTCGGGCTGTTCATCGGCGGGTCCCTGCTGTGCGGGCTCGCCTGGTCGATCCCGTCACTGATCGCGTTCCGCGTCCTGCAGGGCCTCGGCGGCGGGATGCTGATGCCGGTCGGGCAGATGATGCTCGTCCGCGAGGCCGGGCCCGGACGGATGGGCCGCGCGATGAGCATCGTCTCCGTGCCCGCGATGCTCGCGCCGGTGCTCGGCCCGCTCCTCGGCGGCGTGATCGTCGACAATCTGAGCTGGCGCTGGATGTTCTTCGTCAACGTCCCATTCTGCGCGATCGCGATGTTCGCAGCCCTGCGGATGCTGCCGCGCGACAACGAGCGCAGCGCGGACGCCCGGCTGGACGCCCTCGGCATACTGCTGCTGTCCCCCGGCCTGGCGGCCCTGGTGTACGGGCTGTCGGAGGCCGGGAACGGGGCGAGCCTCACCGGCGCGCGCTTCCTCGCCAGCGTCATCGCGGGAGGGGTCCTGGTGGCGGCATTCGTCGCGCACGCGCTGCGCAAGGGCCAGGGCGCGCTCATCGATCTGCGCCGACTGCGCACCCGCGCGTTCACCGCCGCCACCGGAGGGCTCTTCCTCTACTGCGGCGCGATGTTCGGCTTGATGATCCTCATCCCGCTGTTCGCGGTGATCGTCCGCGGCGAGTCGGCCCTGGAGGCGGGCTGGCTGCTGGCGCCGATGGGCGTCGGCGCGATGATCACGATGTGGCGGACGGGACGGCTGGTCGACAAGTTCGGCGGACGGTGGTTCGCCGTGGGCGGCACCCTGTGCGTCCTCGCCGGCGCCCTGGCGCTCACCACGCTCGCCCCGGAGACCGGGCGCGGCATGATCATGGGCACGATGTTCGTCGTCGGTCTCGGACACGGCATGATCACCCCCAGCCTGATGTCGATCGCCTATCAGGGCCTGCCGCACGAGACCGTGCCCGCGGCGACAACCGGCGCAAACATCCTGATCCGCGTCGGCAGTTCGTTCGGCACCGCGGCGATGGCGGTCGTCCTGCAGATCGCCATCCGCGGCGAGATCCCCGGCGCGTCCGGCAACCTGGCCGACGCCGCCGCACGACACACGGCGGAGACGCCCACGCTCCTCACGAACGCCTTCACCGAGACGTTCTGGTGGGCCGCGGCGATCCTGCTCCTCGCCCTCATCCCGATCATCGCCGTCCCCCGCAAGCCGAGGCCGAAGGAGGTCCAGCTGACGAAATGAGCACACACCGCCGGACGCCGAGCGGCTGGTGGGTGGACGTTGAGAGCCTCGACCTGGCCAGCCTCAACGCCGAGGGCCCGGCAGGACGGGTCGCGCGGCTCGACGGCCATCGGGGGGGCGGCGCGTGGCCAAGGCTGTATCAGGCGGGGTTATGCGAAAGGCAGGTCGTTGTCCGGAGGGGGCGGGACTGGGTGGGTTCGCTCGAAATAGGTGGGGGGGTCGGGAAGGTTGCCCAGGCATGACCACATCGCAGAAGACCAGGATTCGGGTCGAGAAGAGCGGCAAGCGCGTCCGGGCTTATCTGGGCGGTCGCCTGGTGGCCGACACCACGGGTCCGTTCCTGGTGTGGGAGATCCCCCACTACCCGACCTACTACTTCCCCGAGGCGGACGTCCGGGCCGAACTCGTCGAAGACGGGCCGGGCAAGCGGTCGCCGAGCCGAGGCGACGCGACCGCCTACACGGTGAGGGTGGACGGCGCCGAGGCTCCGGGCGGTGCGCTCCGGTACACGGAGTCGACCATCGAGGAGCTGCGCGGTCTCGTCCGCCTGGACTGGGACGCGATGGACGCCTGGTTCGAGGAGGACGAGGAGGTCTTCGTCCATCCGCGCGACCCGTACACGCGCGTCGATGTCCTGACGGCTTCGCGGAACGTGCGGGTCGAGGTGGACGGGGTAACGGTCGCGGAGTCGTCCAGCCCGCGGCTGCTGTTCGAGACGGGCCTGCCGGTGCGCTACTACCTGCCGAAAACGCACGTCCGGATGGACCTGCTCGAAGCGACCGACACGGTGACGCGCTGCCCGTACAAGGGCACCGCCGAGTACTGGTCGGTGCGCGCGGACGGCACCGTCCACGAGGACCTGGCGTGGTCGTACCCGACCCCGCTGGACGAGAGCCGCAAGATCGCCGGGCTGGTCTGCTTCTACAGCGAGAAGGTCGACATCTTCGTCGACGGGGTGCGCCAAGCCCGCCCAGTTGCGCGGTGACCGTGCGCCATCCGTGTTGTCCAAGGTAGATCTTGCCGCCCGGAAGGGCGGCGGGCGGGCCGCTGATGATCCTGCGGGCGGGCCGCTGATGATCCTGCCAGGTTGAGCCGTCGCCTGGTCTGGCGGTTCGCGGATGGCCCTCGGGTTGACCTGCGGTGAGGGAGATGGGGGCGGCTGAAGCGAGAGGGGAGGGTCGGTTCGCAATTAAGTCGGGATGAAGGGTGGGTTCTGGTTGGTGGTCGTCGCGTAATGCGTCAGGAGGGCTGCGAGTTCCTTTGGGCGGCTGAGCGCGACGCAGTGCCCGCTGGTGATCTCGTCCGGGACGATGTTGAGGCGCTCAGGTACCAGCCTGCGCAAGAATGCGGGCGGGAAGAAGCGATCCTGGTCGCATAGGACGAATTTCGTTGGCACGTCAGGCCAGGTCTCCAGTGGCCAGGGCGCGTTCATGGCGGCCGCGGACGGGTGCGCGCGCTCCATGCTCATCGCCTGCTCGGCCAGTTCGCGCGGCACGTCCTGGTAGAAGCTGACGTACGGGTCGTCGTTGCCGGTCGCGCCGCCGTCCAGGGCGGCCTGCTCCCGGGCGGCTTCGGCGTAGCCGGTGTTGCTCCACCAGTCGCGAGGTGCCTCACCAGGGGAAGGGATCATGGCGGCGACCAGGACCAGGACGTCGGCCCGGAGCCGGTCGGCGACCAGAGGCGCGGTGAATCCGCCGAACGAATGTCCGACGACGGTGAGATCCTTTCGGTCGCCGACAGCGTGGACCACGGCGTCCGTGTAGTCGGTGAGGGTCGCGGAGTCGTCGTCGCCCGGGAGGTCGGGGGCGACGGTGTCATGCCCGCGGGCGCGCAGCTCGGCTTCCACCAGATGCCAGTACCAGCCGACGTCGCCACCGCCGTGGATCAGAACGAACGTACTCATTGATGGTCCTTCGTCTTGTAGGGGCCGTCGTGCAGGACGCCCCGCACCAGGTCATGAGTGATCTCTGCGGGAAAGTACGTCATCCACCAGGTGGCGCCCGCCGCGACGTACGGCTCGGGGGCGGTGCCGGGTGTGAGGGCTACGGCGATGTCGTACGGCGTCGTCGCGGGCCCCGCAGGTCAGTGAGCGTCACGACGATCTCGGCGAGCTGGTCGGGGTGTTCGAGGTCGAGGGGGAAGAACCCGTCGTGGCGGGCGGCTCGGCGTAGGGGCCTGATCCGTCCTGGGTAGCCGGCGACCCACACCGGCACCCGTGGTCGCTGAACCGGACGGGGAAGGAACCGAATCCCGTCGACGGTGTAGTGCTCGCCGCGGTGGTGCACCGGCTCGCCTGTCCAGGCGGTGATGAGGACGTCCAGCACCTCGTCCAGCATCTGACCGCACAGCCGGTCGTCGCGCGTTCGCCGGCTTCGTCGCTCGGGGCGAGCTCGACCGTCACCTGCGCCGCCTGCGCGCTCGGTACCGCCACCGCCGCGATCTCGTGCTCGACGAGCTGGCCCACGCGCTGCCCAAGGCCGCGGTCCGAGGCCGCGGTCCGAGGCCGCGGTCCGAGGCCGCGGTCCGGGGCATCGCCGCCGGGCTGCACGCCACCGTCGAGCTGCCCGAGGACTACGACGGACAGGCCATCCTCGACCAGGGCCGCCGCCGGGGGATCGTCCTGAGGACGATGCGCGATTTCTGGATCCCACCGAGCGCTGGCGTCCCGGCCCTGCTGATCGGGTATGCGCAGATTCCCGTCCCGGCCATGCCTACTGCGGTTCCGTGCCCTTGCCGATGCCGTCCGGGCGACGCATAAGGGCTGAATTGTCGGGCCCGAATCGGCTGCTCAGGTGGCCGGCGGCCCATGGCCGATGGCGCTGAGAGGGTGGCGGAGCGCTGGTGACGCGGGTTACAGCGTCGGATGGGACATCGCGCGATGGTGTGATGCCTGTCGCGTTTCCGGTCGGAGGTCTTGAACACCTCCTTACGGCTCCGTAGGTTACGCAATCGTAAGTTAGCGCCGCCATCGGGAGGAACCTTTGGCCACCGCATCGCGACGCCCGGGCCGCTCCGCCGCGACGCCTCGTGCGACACGCCGGGGCATCGAGGCGGCCGTCCGTCACCTGACGACGCCGCTCCTGCCGGAGGACTATCTCGGGCTGCTGAACCCGCTGTGGTCCGCGGCGGATCTTCGGGGACGGGTCGAGGCCGTCCGGCATGAGGCGCCGGGCGCGGCGACTCTGGTGATCAAGCCGGGGAGAGCGTGGCGGGGGCATCGGCCGGGGCAGTGGGCCAAGGTCGGCGTGGACGTGGGCGGTGTCCGGCATTGGCGGACGTTCTCGCTGTCGTCCCCGCCGCGGCGGGACGGGCGGATCACCATCACGGTCAAGGCCGCGCCGGGCGGTTTTGTCTCCGCGCACCTGGTCAGAAGTGTCCGGCCTGGCGCGATCGTCCGGCTCGGTGCGGCGGACGGCGACTTCGTGCTGCCCCCGGACGTCCCCCGCAAGCTGCTGTTCGTGACGGCGGGGAGCGGGATCACGCCGGTCATGGCCATGCTGCGGCAGCTCGGCGGCGCGTCCGACGTCGTGCTCGTCCACTCGGACCGGACGGCCGGCGACGTCATCTTCGGCGCCGAGCTCCGGGCGATGGGGCGGCTGCGTCTGCATGAACGGCACACGGCGGCGGACGGACGCCTCAAGCCGTCCGACCTGCCCGGCATCTGCCCCGATTGGGCGGAGCGGGACGCCTGGGCCTGCGGCCCCGGAGAGATGCTGGACGACCTCGCCGCACACTGGCACGCCGCCGGAGCCGGGGACAGGCTGCGCATCGAACGTTTCCAGACGACCCTGAACAGCACCCGGACAAGCACCCGACGTAGAACAAACCCCAGCGACGGAACAGGCCCCATCGGCGACGGAACAGGCCCCACCGGCGACGGAACAGGCCCCACCGGCGACGGAACAGGGCGCACCGGTGACGGATCAAGGACCGGTGACGGAACTAGGACCGGTGACGGAACAAGGGCCGGTGACGGAACAAGGGCCGGTGACGGAACAGGTGTCGGCGGCAGGACAGGGGGCGGCGGCGGGGCGAGTGGCGGAGACGGGATAAGGGCTGGGGGCGGGCAAGGCGCCGGTGGGGGGCGTGTGATGTTCGTCAGGAGCGGCGTCGAGGTCGATGCGGACGGCGACACGCCGCTGCTCGTGGCCGGAGAGGACGCCGGTGCGCTGCTGCCGAGTGGATGCCGGATGGGAATCTGCCACAGCTGCGTCGGCCGCCTCTGCTCCGGCCAAGTCCGGGACCTGCGCACCGGAGAGGTGCACGGAGAAGAGGGCGACATCGTCCAGACCTGTGTCTCGGCCGCCGCCGGGCCCGTGGAAATCGAACTCTGAAGGAGCACGACGATGACCGCCACGACCACGACCCCTGCCGCGTCCACCACGACGGGACACCTCAAGGCCGCCGACTACGACGCCATCGCCCGCGAGTTGGACGCGCTCCGCGACGAGATCATCGGCGGGCTCGGTGAGCGCGACGCGTCCTACATCCACCGGGTCATCCGCTGGCAGCGCGGCCTGGAGATCGGCGGCCGGACGCTGCTGATGGCGTCCTCGCTGCCGCCCGCCTGGATCGCCGGGACCGCGACGCTGGCCGTCGCGAAGATCCTGGAGAACATGGAGATCGGGCACAACGTCATGCACGGCCAGTGGGACTGGATGCGCGACCCGAAGATCCATTCGACGACCTGGGAGTGGGACAACGTGTCCCCGTCCGACCAGTGGAAGCGCACGCACAACTACGTCCACCACACGTTCACCAACATTCTCGGCAAGGACAGGGACGTCGGTTACGGGCTGCTGCGCGTCGCGCCGGAGCAGGAGTGGAGCCGCGCGCACATCGCGCAGCCGCTCTACAACGTGCTGCTGGCGATGTTCTTCGAGTACGGGGTCGCGATGCACGACCTGGAGGTCGAGGAGATCCAGGACGGCACGCACGACCCGGAGGTGACGAAGGCCAAGCTGCGCGCGATCGGACGCAAGGTCGTCCGCCAGTGGGGCAAGGACTATCTGGCGTTCCCGCTGCTCAGCGGCCCGCAGTTCGTCTCCACGCTGGCCGCGAACTTCACCGCCAACATCGTGCGGAACGTCTGGGCGCACACGGTCATCTTCTGCGGGCACTTCCCCGGCGACATCGAGGTGTTCGGGGAGGAGCGGCTGGACGGCGAGACGAAGGGCGAATGGTATGTCCGGCAGCTTCTCGGCTCGGGCAACATCACCGGCGGGAGCCTGTTCCATTTGATGACCGGCAACCTCAGCCATCAGATCGAGCACCATCTGTTCCCCGACATGCCGAGCAACCGGTACGCGGAGATCGCTCCGCGCGTCCGGGCCCTGTGCGAGCGGTACGGCCTGCCGTACCACACGGGCTCGCTGTCCAAGCAGGTCACCAGCACCTGGAAGAAGATCTTCCGCTACGCCCTTCCACCCAAGAAGGCGACCGCCTAGCTCCACTCGGTTCGCTGAGCCCGAACGTCAGCCGATGACTCGCCCCCTCCCCGGGCCGCAAAGGCGGGTCGTCAGCCGGGAGTCTGGGACGCCGGGAGTCTGGGACACCGGGGGCGTCGGCCGAGGGTCTGGGGCACCTGGTAGGGGCGGGCGTCAGCCGAGGGCTTGGGCCACGGGGACGTAGAGGCGGGACGGGTCGTTGCTGATGGGGGCGCCGTATTCCATGACCGTGGTGGTGAAGGCGGGGCGCAGGCCGTGCGCTTCGGCCCAGGCGATCAGTTCCGGGTGCCGGTGATCGACGTCGAGCCGTACCGGGCCCGGCGGGATGACTTCGTCCACGAGCGTGAGGGCTGTTTCGGTGTCCTGCGCGATGACCGGGCCGACCAGTGCCCAGTCCTCATTCCTCCACACCCCTCCAAAGCCCGCAATCCCGACACCTGGGCCGGAACCGGGGGCGGGGGCGGAAGCGGGGGCAGGGGCGGGGGCAGGCCCGGGGCTGGTTCGGACGACGCGGAACGATTCGCAGAAGGACGGGAGGCCCTTGACCAGCTCCGAGCGGTCGGCGCCGAAGACCTCGGTGTCGAGCGCATGGACGGCTGGCATGTCGCTCGCCTCCGCAGGGACGGAGACTCCCCGCTTGGACAACCCCTCGGCCACACCCTTATACGCCGTGCAGAGGCCCACGGACCGAAATCCCAGACGCTCGTACAGTGGACGTCCGTATTCGGTGGCTGTCAGGCAGAGGCTCACCGTGCGCGCGTTGTCCATCGCGTGACGCATCAGCCGTCCGCCGAGCCCGCGTCGTTCGTAGCGCTTGGCGACGAGCACCATGCTGATCGCGGCGACGTCCTTGCCGTACGGCGTCGAAATCACCGTGCCGGCGAGTTCACCGTTCCCGTCGTCGATACCGTAGACATCGCCGACCGAGAACAGGAACCGCCATTTGTGGTCTTCGCGTCCCCAGTCGCGGTCTTCGGCGAGGCGCTGGCAGGCGGGGAGGTCGTTGATTCCGAGCAGCCGCACGGGGCCGTCCGGCACCGGTGAATCCATGGTCGGACGCTAGATCGGCGTCATCTCGCCGCACAACCGAATTTTGCGCCCTTCCTGGCCCCGCCACCGCCATCACTGCCGGGGTCGAAAGCCGAATCGTGCGTCGCCCTGCCGACGCCCTGCCGCAGCCTCCCCCCACCGGCGCATTGGCGCAGCCTCCATCAGACGGTGCCCTGTCACGGCGTCCCCCACCGGCATCCCGGCGCAGCGTCCACTCCACCAAGGTCCAGCGCAGCATCCGCTCCACCGGCGCCCTAGCGCGGGCCAGACGGCGACGCCCTGGCACCACGTCCACCCACCAACGCCCTCGCACAGCGTCCACCCCACCGGCACCCAGGCGCGGACCAGACCGCGACGCCCTGGCACAACGTCCACTCCACCGGCGTCCTAGCGCGGGCCAGACGGCGGCGCCCTGGGACAGGGTCTGCCTCACCGGCGCCCTGGTGCGTCCTCACCCCCAGCGCCCGGGCGCGGCGTCCGCCCGCCGAGGTCCTAGCACGGCCGTCCGCCGGGGGCCAGGCGCGGCGTCCACCCCACCTGTGCCCGGGTGCGGAGTTCGCGCGCCATGGGTGCGGAGTCCGCGCGCCGGGGGCTGGTTTGGTTGGCGGAGGGTGGTGTTAGTAGACGTCGACGCCGAAGGCCTTGAGGGCTTCGTCGACCGGCTGGAAGTAGGACGATCCGCCGTTGTTGCAGTTGCCGGAGGCGCCGATTCCCAAGCCGAGTGCGAAGGTGCCGGACAGGTAGGGAGCGCCGGGAGTGTCGCCGGGCTCCTTGCAGATGGACGTCCTCGCCAGACCCTTGATCGTCCCCTCGGGGAAGCTCACGCTCTCGTTGACCCCCGTCACGATGCCGCAGTGCGTGCCGGTGACGGGGCTGGTGCGGCAGGTCCGCTGGGTGACCTCCGGGCTGCTGGCCGCCGTGATGTCCACGGACCCCGTGGACGTGCGCACGCTGCCCGGCCTCTCCACGTGAGGCTGGACATAGCGCGCGAGGCCGGTGAAGGAGTTCGTGACCGCGACGACGGTGCCGAGTTCGATCTTCAGCCCCGGATCGGCGTAGATCTTCAGCCCTACTTCGGCGCAGGCGCCCGTGGTGAGGAAGTAGTAGGTGTCGGACTTGCGCACGTTGAAGCCCAGGGTGCAGCGGACGCCGCCGGGGCGCGCGAAGATCGTCTCTCCGCCCTCGGGGTCCGGTGCACCGAAGAGGCTGCTGGGGAAGTCCGTCCCGGGGTCGGGGTCCTGGCCCGGATCGGGGGCGCCAGGGCCGGAGCCGGGGCCCGTCCCGGGGTCGTCGGGCGGCCCGGGGTCGGGGGCGGGGACGCGACCGGGCCTGGAGCCCGAGCCGGGTCGGGTCTTCGAGCCGGGCTTGGACTTCGAGCCGTGGCCGGGCGCGGCAGCGGCGGCACGCGGAGCCGCGGCCCCGGGGGCAGGGGCGGCCGCGCGACCGGGTGCGGCGCCGCGCCGGCGACCGTCGGCACCGTCGCGGCCGCGGGCCGGGGCGGCCCCGGAGGCGTGGGCGGCGGCACCGCCGCGCGCGGCTTCGTTCACGGAGTCGGTTTCCGGAACCGGCTCAGCGTCGGGAAGGGGATCGACCTCGGGGGCGGGAGCCGGGACCGGGGCGGGGGCGGACACGGAGTCGGGAGCCTGGGTGATCATGTAGGGAGCCGTGGCGACGACGATGGCCGTGCCGCTGACAAGCATGATCAGGGGGACGGGTCTCACGGGGCCTCCTGGGGTTGGCGGGTGAGGGGGGTCGGCCCAGGATGACGGTTTCTCGGAATAGTGCAGAAAGGACGGCATCCTTCACAAGGGTTGAAACTGCCAAGGATTCCGGTGGCCGTATATCAAATGCCAGGCGAAGGCCAGTGAGATCGATGAACACCGGCCGATGACGAGTTAGGGATCGACCTGCAAAAGCGCACATTTTGCGCCCTATCGCGTCACCGAGCGTAAGCGCGGGGATTGTTTTCCGCCCTCCGGGTCGCGGTTCGGCCCGCTACGGCTGAGGTCGGTTCGGGCAGGCCGGTCAGTCGTCGTCAGCGGCCGGTCGGTCGCCATCGGGCGCTGGGCGGCCGTCGTCAGCGGCCGGGCGGTCGTCGTCAGCGGCCAAACGATCGTTGTCGGACGCCGGTCAGTCGTGGTCGAGCGCCGGACGGTCGTGGCCGAAGGCCGGGCAATCGCCGTCGAGCGCCGGGCGGTCGCCGTCGGGGGCCGATCAGTCGCCGTCGGACGCCGGACGGTCGTGGCCGAAGGCCGGGCAATCGCCGTCGAGCGCCGGGCGGTCGCCGTCGGGGGCCGATCAGTCGCCGTCGGACGCCGGACGGTCGTGGTCGGAGGCCGGGCAATCGCCGTCGAGCGCCGGGCGGTCGCTGTCGGGGGCCGGTCAGGCGTGGTCGGGGGGCGGGGGGGCGTCGTCGTCGGGGTGCGGGGGGTCGTACAGGGCGTCGTGTTGCTGGCGGGGAGAGCAGACCGACGCGGAGGGGCAGGAGCAGCGGCCTCCGCTGGTGAGCCGGACGGTGACCTTGTCTGACGGAACGTTACGTCCAACGACCTGACCGGGACCGTTAGGGGTGTCCACTCGAGAGCCCAGGGCGGGCATTCTTTCGTGGGCCTGGACGTAAAGCGGATGCTCGTATTTGAGGCAGCACATCAGGCGCCCGCACGCGCCGGCTATGCGGAGCGGGTTGACGGGAAGGTCCTGTTCCTTCGCCATACGAACGGACACGGGCTCGAAGTCCTTGAGAAAGGTTGCGCAGCACAGGTCACGGCCGCAGGGTCCGATGCCGCCCTGGAGGCGGGCCTCGTCGCGGGGGCCGACCTGGCGGAGCTCGACGCGGGCCTTGATGCCGCGGGCCAGGTCGCGGACGAGGGCCCGGAAGTCGACGCGGTGCGGGGCGGTGAAGTAGATCTTGAAGACGTTGTCGGTGTCGAGGTAGTCGACGCCGATGACCTTCATGGGGAGCTCGTGCTTGCGGATGAGGCGCTTGGCGATCGAGCGGCCCTCGGCGCGGCGGCGGCGGTTGGTCTCGTCGCGGGCCAGGTGCTCGTCGGTGGCGGGGCCGGCGCATTCGGGGAGGCCGCCGATGTCCTCGGACACCCACTGGGGCGCCCAGACGCATTCGGCCACCTCGGGCCCGGAATCGGTGGGGACGAGGACCTTGTCGCCGACCTTCGGACTGTGCGCGCCGGGGTCGAGGTAATAGAGCCTGCCGTAACGGGTGAAGCTGACTGCCATCACCATGCCCACGGTTTCGCTCCGTTCGCCCGATTCCGTGCGACCCACTGTAGGCCGTCCGGAACCGGGTCTCACCAGGCGGCGTCGGCGAGATCCCGTCCGGGGACGGCGACGTCCGCCGTGTAGAGGTCCCCGGCGGTCGCCAGGAGGGCCTTGCCTCGGTGCGAGGTGTCGAGGCTGGTCAGTTCGTCCGCCACTTTCTGGCGCCACAGGACCTTGGTGGGTTTCCCGGCCACGCTGTACGCCTGCAGGGACATGTGGGAGTTCTTCACGGTGCCGACGAAGACGGTCTTGCCGTCGGGGCTCAGGATCGCCGTGGAGCTGCCCTGGGGAAGGGTCAGGACGGCCTTGCTCAGCTTCAGGTCGCCCGCGGCGCCGCCGGTGTTGAGCGTGCGGAGCTGGTGCTTGACCTCGGCGGACGCTCCCCCGCCGGAGCCCCCTCGGGCTCCCGCGACCACGCCCGCTCCCGCGCGCGCGCCTGCGGACCGGACCGGACTCCAGACGAACGAGAGCGTCGCACCCGACCAGGAAAGGCTGCCGACGCGGGCGGGCAATTTGGTCGTCCACACCTTGTGGACACCGGTGCGCGCGGAGACGACGTCCACCCGGCTGCGGGCGCGCTGGTAGGTGACGTAGGCGATGCGGTCGCCGTCCGGACTGACGGCCAGGTCCGACCACGAGGTGGACACGCCGGGCACGGCGGCCTTCGGCATGTCCTTCAGGTCCTTGGGACGCCCGTTCTCCTGGAGCGTGAGGCGATGGAACGTCACCTGGCGGTCGGCGTAGGACGCGACGACGTACGAGCCGTCCTTCAGCGCCGCGACGCGGTGGAAGCGGCGGCCCTGCGGCGCGGCGACGGGCAGCCCCACGTCGGCGCCGGTGCGGACGTCGCGAACGATGAGCGCCGTACCCGATTCGGCGACGCCGACGACGACCCGGGGCTCGGTCTTCTTGGACTCGGCGGCCGGCGCCGCCTCATGCTTCTTCTCGCCGGCGCGCTGGTGACGATGCACCACGTCCATGCCACCGCCGATGAACAGCGCCGCCGCCGCGGCGACGGCGACGGGGATGAGACCCCGCCAGGGTGGATTCTCGCGCCTGCCGTCCATCGGGCCGTCCCGCACCTTCCTCTCCGCTGCTCCGTCGCCCCACCTGCGCGCCCCCGCCCCGGACGCGCCCCCGCGTCCGTGTCGCCCGTCGTTTCTACCTCATCTCCTTCGCGACAAAAACCCATGAACGCGGAGTTACCACATCGAAGCAAAACCACGCGCCACGCCGCCCGGCCCCACACAGCCCCACGCCACGCCCAACGCCCCACCCCAACGCGCCCATCGCAACGCCACGTCCCAGCCCACCGCCCCAACGCACCGCCCGGGCGCACCACCTCAGCGCACCAACCCAGCGCCACGTCCCAGCGCACCGCGCCAGCGCAGCGTCCCGGCGCACCAACCCAGCGCCACGTCCCAGCGCACCGCGCCAGCGCAGCGTCCCGGCGCACCAACCCAGCGCCACGTCCCGGCGTGCCGCGCCAGCGCAGCGTCCCGGCGTGCCAGGCCAGCGCCGCGTTTTAGCGCACTACCCAGCAGCACGCCTCAACGCACCGCCCCGGCGTGCCGCCCCGGTGCACCAACCCCGCGCGACGTCCCAGCGGGCGACGCCAGTGCCACGTCCCAGCGGGCCATGACGGCGCGACGCCAGGCGTGCAACGCCAGCGCCGCGTCCCAGCGCACCTTGCCGCCAGCGCGACGTCCTGGCGCGCCATTTCAGAGACGCGTGCCGGCGCCATGTCTGCTGAACGCGGGGGCCGCGTCTATTGAGGGTTGCGCGTCGGGTCAGGTGAGCGTTGTGTGGGCGGCTTCGATCAGGGACGCACGGTACGACCCGCCGAAGAGGGCCACGTGGACTAGGAGGGGATGCAGCTGGTGCAACGGGATCCGGGTGCGCCAGCCGTCCGCGAGTGGTGCGGCCTCGTCGTAGGCGGCGAGGATACGTTCCAGATGCGGTGTCCCGAACAGCGCCATCATGGCTAGGTCGGTCTCGCGGTGGCCGCCGTGGGTCGCGGGGTCGATGAGCAGCGCCCGGCCGTCCGTCCAGAGGATGTTGCCGGACCACAGGTCGCCGTGGACGCGGCTCGGCGGCTCAGGCGGGCCCGCGAGCGTTTCGATGTCGGCCATGACGCGTTCGATCAGGCGGACGTCGGCGGACGACAGATGCCGGGCGCCCAGCCGGAGGAACGGTTCGAGGCGGCGTTCGGCGTACCAGCTGGGCCAGCCCCGATCGTCCGGTGTGTTGTCGAGGGGGAGGTCGGCGATGTAGCCGTCCCAGGGGGCGCCGTAGGTGGTCGGGCGGGCGTCGGTGTGGAGGGCGGCCAGTTCGCGTCCGAGCCGGTCCGCGGCGGACGGGGTCGGCGACGCTGACGGCAGCCACGGCAGGACGAGCATGTACTCGTCCTGCGCGACCACCTCGGGCACGGGCGCCTCCAGACCCGCGGGGGCGGAGGGCGCGGCGGCCAGCCAGCGCAGGCCCGCGGCCTCTGCGGCGAACGCCCCTCCCCCGGCGCCGGTCGCGCGGCGGTCCCGGACGGCGGATTCGGACGCCGCCTTCACGAACACCTCGCGGCCGTCGGCCAGGGACGCGCGGTGCAGCGTCCACGAGTGGCTGGATCCCAGGTCGTGGAGGCTGTCGACGCCCGTCCCGAGGAGGCGCTCAAGCCGGTCCCGCACCCCCGGTCAGCGCTCCTTGAGCGCCGCGCGGATCTCCTCCAGGACGCCCGGGACGGCCGCCTCCACCTGCTCCAGGACGAGATCGAAGTCGGCCCGTCCGCCGTAGTAGGGGTCGGGGACGTCGAGGTCGGACGGGGCCGCGTCCGGGTCGAACTCGCGCAGCATCCGGATCCTGCCGCGGGTCTCCTCGTCCGGCGCCATCGACGACAGCGCCCGCCGGTGTCCCTCGTCCAGCGCGATGATCAGGTCGTATCGTCCGAACCAGCCCGGCTCGAACTGCCTGGCGATGTGGGCCGACCGGTAGCCGGCCCGACGCAGCGCCGCGACCGTCCGCTCGTCGGCTTGGTCGCCGACGTGCCAGCCGCCGGTTCCCGAGCTGTCCACCTCCACGTCGAGGCCCTCGTCCTCGACGTGGTGGCGCAGGACCCATTCGGCGATCGGCGAGCGGCAGATGTTCCCCGTGCAGACGAACGTGACGCGGTACGGCATCACCCCATCATGCCCGAGGCCGACGATGATCGATGATGACCGCGTCCACGCCGGGGACGCCGTCGATCGCGGCCTTGACCGCCCGCGCGTCCTCGGTGTCCGCGACCTGGACCCGGAACGAGTCGGGAACGTCGCCCGCGCGGACCGACTCCAGCAACTCCTTGTCATCGGCGAGCGCCGTCTTGAGCCTCTCGTACGCCTGCTTCTTCGACTCGTAGTCGACCCGCCGCGCCTGCCGCATGGCCTGCAGCCGCCGCTTGATCTCCTGCTTCTGCTGCTCGGTCGCGTCACCCCCGCGGCACTTCTGCGCGCTGGACGACTTGGTGCACAGGAACACCGACACCGTGCGCTCGCTGGACGCCGCGGCGTTGCGATCGCCGAACGTCCGGTCGACGGCCAGATAGCCGCCCGCGACCACACCGCCCATGACCACGACGAACGCGGCGATCATGGCGCCCATGACCAGCGGGCGCGAGAAGGGCGTCGTCGTCGGCGGCCGGTCAGGGAACGGCGGCGGGGGAACGTCCCCGGACCGGACGGTCTCTCCGACGTCCTTCAACGCGTCCGTCAGGCGCTCTTCCGGTTCGTTCACTGTTCCTCCTCCAGGATCCGGGTCAGCGCGGCGATCGCCCGGGACGTCGTCGACTTGACCGTGCCGCGGCTCACCCGCATGGCGTCGGCGATCTCCTCCGCGGACAGGTCGCAGAAGTAGCGCAGGACAAGGGCCTCCCGTTGCCGGACGGGGAGCCGGTGCAGCGCCTCCATGACCTCCCGCCGGTCCTCGGCGACCATCGCCTCCGCCTCGGCCGACCAGACGGGCGGCTGGTGGACGGCGCGGAACGGCCTCCCTCGCCGCCGCAGCACCGTCCGCGACCGGTTCAGGACGGCGGACCTCACGTACGTCAGCGCCTTGTCGCGATCCCGCAGGCGCGACCACCGCTTGTAGAGGCCCGTGAACGCGTCCTGGACGACGTCCTCGGCCGTCCCCCGGTCACCGACCATCATCAGAGCGAGGCGCATCAGGCCGAGCGCATGCCCCCGATAAAGCTCCGTGACCGCCGACCCCGCATCGCCCACCGCGAACGCGGAACCACTAATGGTCGATGCCGCATCGCTAACGACGGACGTCCCATCGCTGCTGATAGACGCCGCATCGCTGACGTTAGACGGCGCATCACTGGCGGCAGACGTCGCATCGCTGGCGGTGGACGGCGCATCACTGGCGGCAGACGCCGCAGCGCTGGCGGTGGACGCCGCATCACTGGCGGTGGACGCCGCAGCGCTGGCGGTGGACGGCGCAGCGCTGGTGGTGGACGGCGCTTCGCTGGTGGTGGACGGCGCATTGCTTTTGGTCGGCGGCGCCGCGTTGGTGAGCGCGGACGTCGTATCGGTGACCGGCGGGTCGGCGGCCGGGTCCGGCGGGAATTCGGCGGCCACTGTCTCAATCCCGCTCATCCGAGAAACCTCCGGGAGGGAGTCATTCGCGGGAAGAAACGCATTCTCCGCCTACGGACCGCGCAGACGTGTGGCGCCGAAGACGTCGGCGACGGGGACGATCGTGTAAGCGGGTCGGGTCGTTCACTGCCGAGAAGTTGACCTTTCATGTCCCAGAGACGCCGTGGGCCCTCACAGGTTGCTTCCGTCGCAGAGTTATTTGAAGCGAACGAAACAAGGCCAGGCTAACGAAGTGGCCCAGGACCGGTCCCGGTCCTGGGCCACTAGCGATACGAGACGGTTCGACAGCACCGACGAGACGCGGTCGGCGACCGACGTGGTCGGCGACCGACGGAGTCAGCGTTGGACGGCGTTCAAAGCGTCCACGATGCCGCTTCCGAAGAACCCGTTCTGGCCCTTCGAGCCCTCACAGGTCTGCGTCGACGTGTTCTTCACCCACTTGCCGTCCTCCAGCGTGTACCAGACGTACTCGACGGTCCGCGGGCTCGGGCATTCCTTCTCGGTCGCGGTGCCGCGCAGCACCCATTCGACGGCGCGCGGGTCGAGGGTGAGGCCGCCGTTGTGGCGGTCCCGGTGCCCGTACTTGCTGACGACGAGGGCGGCGACGCCGACGGCGTGCGGCGACGCCATCGAGGTGCCCTGGATCGACTGGTAGTAGGCGCAGTCGTCGCCCTTGCAGCTGCGGATGATGTTCGGCACCTTCGGCGTGCCGTCGGGGTTCAACTCGCCGCGGGCCTTCGCGAGGCGCTCGGGATAGGCGGCCCAGACGCCAGCGCGGTCGTCCGGACGCTGGTCCGGCGTGTCGGCCTTGTCGCCGCCGGGAGCGGCCACCGCGACGTACCCGTCGCCGAAGCTGCTGAAGTACGACTTGCGGGTGCTCGGCCCGGTCGAGGACACCGGGATGACGTTCTCGCCCTCGCCGGGCATCGACAGGCAGCTCGCCGGGATCGTCCGCTCGTACGGCTTCTCGCCGGGGACAGACGGGAAGTCCGGGCTGGTCCCGTCCACGTTCGTCTTGGTGTAGTCGACGTAGTGGTTTCCGGCGGCGGCGACGAGCGTGACGTCCCGCTTGTGCGCGAAGTCCAGCGCGCGCTGCACGGCCGTGACGATCGTGCGCTGTTCGAGCTGGTCCTGCGGGCTGTCGGCAGGGTTGTCGCCGCAGTTCCAGAGCCACGGGTCGACGTAGTAGGACATGTTGACGACGTCGATGCCGTTCTTGGCCGCGTACGTCAGGCCGTCCACGGTCGGCTGGAGGAAGAAGTAGCCGGAGTCCTGGCCGACGCGCAGGTTGACGATCGACACGTTCGGCGCGACCCCGGACATGCCGAGGCCGTTGCGGGGCGACGCGATCGTGGACGCGACGTGCGTGCCATGGTCGTTGTCGTCCCAGTCGTTGGGGTCGACGCACGACGTGAACTCGCACGGGCCGTCGACCTCGGCGCCGTCGGCGTCGGTCGGGATGTCGGTGGTGAAGTTGCGGCTGAGCTTGCGGTTGAAGTTCGGCTTGATGTCGGGATGGTCGCCGTCCACGCCGGTGTCGAGGACGCCGACCAGCACACGCTTGTCGCCTGGCTCCTTCTTGTACGAGCCGTCCTCGGTCGCGTGGATCTGCTTCATGTCCCACTGGAGGTCGGCCAGCGGCTCGGTGTCCTTGGACGGCTTCCCGCCGAGCGACACCCTGTTCTTCGTGCCGACCGTCCGCTCGACCTTCTCGGACTTCTTCTTCGCCGTCTTCGGCGCCTGGCCGATGGTCCGGTTGTGCGCGACGCCTTCCAGGGCCCGCTCGTCCATCGCGTCCTGGATGAACTCCGGGTTCTCCGACCGGACGGTCGCGACGCCCACGTCCCGGTTCTCGTGGACGATCTTCCCTCCGGCCGCCCGCACCGCGCGCTGGGCCTTGCCTGGGGACACGCCCTCCTTGTAGAGGACGACGTACTCCGAAACCTCACCCTTGGCCTGCGTTGGGTTCGGAGCCGCTGACGCTGGGAACGCGAGTGCCGTCACGGTGGTGACGGCGCACGCGGCGGAAATCAAGGCTCGCCGCAAAGCAGACCTCCTGGCCGTGGGGGAGCAGACCCGAGGATTGGGCCCAAGCGAGGAGCAAGGTACGTATGTTCCTATTGAGGGATGCCTACGGTTATATAACGAAAAGGGAGATCTCCTGTAAGACAAAGGTTTCGGACGTCCATTCCACCCACAGACGCCCGACCTCCGCCAAAGGGACATGCCACGCCTGAGAACCCTCAGCCCCACCGCTCCACCGCGCCGTCCGCCTCACCGCGCCGCCGCGCCGCCGCGCCGTCCGCCAACGGCCACGCCCGCTCGTCAAAGAACCAGCCCGAAGAGGCAGGCCAAAGAACGATGCCGAAGAGGCGGGCCGCGGGAGCTTCAGCCGGTGCGCAAGGCCAGGGTGAGCGCCTCGAACGCCAGCAGAGGGTTGACGTTCGCGTCCAGCCGCTCCCGGCAGGCCATGATGGCGTCGAGCCGGCGGAGGGTGACCTCGGGGCGCCCGTTGCCCGCCGCCGTCCGCAGCTCGGGCCCGAGGTCGACGTTGACCAGGTCGCTGCCCGCCCCGAGTTGGAGCGTCAGGACGTCGCGGTAGTAGGACGCGAGGTCGAGCAGCGTCCGGTCCAGGGCGTCGCGCATGACCCGCGTCGCCCGTGACTTCTGCCGCTTCTCCAGATCGGTGAGGGCGCCTGCCGTCCCGCGCGGCATGCGCCCTTTCGCGCTCTCGCCGAGGGCCTGCCGCAACGCCGTCCGCTCCGACTCGCCCAGCTCGACCGTCCGCGCGTCCCGCTCCGCCTCGGCCGCCTTCACCAGGATCGCGGCCGCCGCGACGGCCGCGCTCACCCCCGTCAGACGACGCGGAACCGCCATGACCTCGTCCCGCGTCCTGCGCACCTCCGGGTCCGCCGCGAGGCGCCGGGCGCGGCCGATGTGCCCCTGCGCGGCCCGTGCCAGCACCTCGGCGGTCTCGCGGTCCACCCCTTCCCGCTGGACGAGCATGTCCGCGATGCCGTCGACGGGCGGGGTCTGCAGCGTCGCCGGCCGGCAGCGCGACTGGACGGTCACGGGCAGGTCTTCGGGCGACGGCGTGCACAGCAGCCACACCGTCCGCGACGGCGGCTCCTCGATCGACTTCAGCAACGCGTTCGCGGCGCCCTCGGTCGCCCTTTCGGCCTGCTCGAACAGCACGATCTGCCAGCGGCTCCCAGTCGGCGTGGAGCCCGCGCGCAACACCAGCGCACGGGCCTCCCTGACGCCGAACGACAACCCTTCCGGACGGACGACCTCCACGTCCGCGTGCGTGCCCTGCAGCACCTGGTGGCAGGACGCGCAATGACCGCAGCCGCGCGGGATCTCCGTGCACTGCAACGCCGCCGCGAACGCCCGCGCGGCGGTGACGTAACCGGCGCCTGGGGGGCCGGTGAACAGCCACGCGTGGGCCGGGTCGCCGTCGTTGGCGGCGGCCGACGACAGTTGCGCGACGACGGGCTCCTGCCCCACCAGGTCATCCCAGACGCTCATGGGTAAGAGGCTAGCCGTGCCGAAGACCCGCGATGACCGGCTCGGAACTCCGTGGTGGGCGGGTCAGAGGTCGGTGATGACGGGGAAGGTGCTCGTGACGTCCTCGGTTCCGGCCGGGACGGGGTCGGGGAGGATCTCGCGGATGCGGTATTGGATCTCGCGGCTCAGCTCGGCCTGCGGGCGGCTCGCGTCCAGGATCAGGTAGCGGTCCGGGTCGGCCTCGGCGAGGGCGCGGAAGCCCGCGCGGACGCGCTCGTGGAAGTCGTGCGACTCGGACTCGATGCGGTCGGCGGGGGCGGACAGCCGGTCGAGGCCGGTGCGCGGCGGGATCTCCAGCAGGACGGTCAGGTCGGGGACGAGGCCGCCGGTGGCCCAGGCGTTGACGCGGGCGATGTCCTCGACCCGCTGCTGCCGTCCGAAGCCCTGGTAGGCGAGGGACGAGTCGACGTAGCGGTCGCTGACGACGATGGCGCCCCGCTCCATCGCGGGCTTGATGACGTTGGCGACGTGGTCGGCGCGGTCGGCGGCGTACAGCAGCGTCTCGCCGCGGACGGACAGTCCGGTGGTGTCGCGGTCGAGCAGCAGCGCGCGCAGCCGCATGCCGATCTTGGTGGCGCCGGGCTCGTGCGTGGTGACGACGTCGTAGCCGTGGTCGCGGAGCCAGATCGCGGCGAGCCGCGCCTGGGTGGTCTTCCCGGCGCCCTCGCCGCCCTCGAACGCGACGAACACGCCGCGCTGCCGCCGCTGGACGGGCTGCTGCGCGGCGGCAGCGGCGGCGGCCTGCTCCGGTGGCGTGTAGACATCGCCGTGCAGGGCGGCGCGCAGGTCGGGGAGGAGGGGGATGCCGCGCCGGTCGTCCAGCCGCTTGTACGCGACGGCGCCCGCGAGCAGGGCCACGACGGCGGCGATGAGCAGCGCGGCGCCCGTCCCGTCGAAGTCGTACACGCTGTCGCCGAGGTCGAGGCGGTGCGAGCCGATCGCCCCGGCGATCAGCGGGACGGCGGCGAACGCGACCACGGCCGTGACGACGGCGACGGAACGCAGATAGGCGGTCGGGCGGACGCCGTCGGGCGCGCCCTGGTCGGTGCGCGCGCCGGGGTCGTGGCCGGCGCCCGGGTCGTGGACGGCGGCCGCGCCGGTCGTCCAGGCGGCGCCCGCGAGGACGCCCAGCAGGCCCGTGGCGAACACGACGACGACGAGGTTCTGGACGAGCGCGATCACCCCGAGCGTGACCGCGGCGGCGATGACGGCGAGGCCGAGGAGCCTGCGGCGGCTGAACGGGACGAGCACGCGCGGCCCGAGGAACAGCCCGGACGCGACGCCCAGCGTGAGACCGGCGAGGACGCTGCCGTAGCCCGCGTCGCCGCCGCCCAGCTCACCGGTGTGGACGCGCGCGACGGAGACGACCGCGCAGGCCGCGAGGGACGCCGCCGTGACGGCCAGGCCGAGACCGCGCGCGGTGGCCGTCCCCGGTCCCTGGAAGATCAGCTTCAGCGGCGACGTGACCCGGATGGGCTCCGCCGCCGGGATCTCGCGGATCGCGGCGACCAGCGCGGCGGCGGCCAGGAACACGGCGGCCGTCACGTACGGGGCGAGGTCGGCGCGGGAGCCGCGGCCGAGCGTCCCCTCGGCGATGAGGGCGATGACCGCGAACAGCAGCGCGGCGACGGGGGCGGGCCCGAACACGACGCGGGTCGCCGACCGGTGCGCGCCCGCGCGCCGCTCGTCGTCCGGGACGAGCGCGGGCAGCGAGGCGCGCGCCGCCGGCGTCCACAGCAGGCCCAGGAAGGCGACGAGGAACGCGGCGGCCATCGTCCACGGCAGCGTGCCGACGAGCGGGACCGTCACGAGGATCACCAGCCGCAGCACGTCCGCGATGATCAGCATGAGCCGGCGGTCGACGCGGGCGGCGATCATCCCGGCGAGCGGCGCGAGCAGCACCGCGGGCAGCAGCATCAGCGCGAGCACGGCGCCGACCGCCTGCGCGCGGGCGGCCGCGTCGTCGTCGCGGGTCAGCGCCGCGGCCATCGCGGTCAGCGCCGGGACGCACAGCCACAGCCCGAGGCCGGACAGCGACAGCGCGGACCGCAGCCGCCGGAACGGCCCGATCGACGAAAGAGACGAAACGCCCGGCGGCGGCGACGCTGCGGGGTGCGGCCGGGATGCGCCCGTTCTGGTCATGTCGGTCAGGGTATCGGCGTAGATGTCCCTAGGAGCCGGACTTTGCGGAGGTTCGACGGCGCGTTGCCGTCTTCTTCTTACCGCCGCCCGCGGCCACCTTCTCACGGCGCTCCGCGAGCAGCTCCGCGGCGCGCTGGATGGTGATCGACTCGACCTCGTCGCCCTTGCGCAGGCTCGCGTTCGTCTCGCCGTCGGTGACGTACGGGCCGAAACGCCCCTCCTTCACCACGACCGGCTTCTCGCTGGACGGGTCCTTGCCCAGCTCACGCAGCGGCGCGGCGGACGCGGACCGGCGTCCGCGCTGCTTCGGCTGCGCGAACAGCTCCTTCGCCTGCTCCAGCGTGACGGTGAACAGGTCGTCCTCCGAGCCGAGCGAACGGCTGTCGGTGCCCCTCTTGATGTACGGGCCGAAACGTCCGTTCTGGGCGGTCACCGGCTCGCCGTCCAGCTCGCCGAGCGTGCGCGGCAGCGACAGCAGCTTCAGCGCGTCGTCGAGCGTGACCGTGTCGAGCGTCATCGACTTGAAGAGGGAACCGGTGCGCGGCTTCGCGACGTCCGCCTTCTTCGTCCGCTTCTTCTTCTCGCCCTCGGCGGGCGGGGCCTGTTCGGGGAGGATCTCGGTGACGTACGGGCCGAACCGTCCCGACTTGGCGACGATCGTGTGCCCGGTCGCCGGGTCCGTGCCGAGCTCCCGGTCGCCGGACGGCTGCGCCAGCAGCTCCTCGGCCTTCTCGGCGGTCAGCTCGTCCGGGGCGATGTCGTCCGGGATGTTGGCGCGCTCGCCGTCCCGGTCGAGGTACGAGCCGTACCGGCCGACCCGCACCATGATGTCGGAGTCCTTGATCGGGAACGAGCTGATGCCCTTGGCGTCGATGTCGCCGATGTCGCCAACCAGCTCCTTCAGCCCTTCCTCGCCGTCATCGCCGAAGTAGAACCGGGTCAGCCAGCGGACGCGCTCCGCCTCGCCGCGGGCGATCTCGTCGAGACCGTCCTCCATGTGCGCGGTGAAGTCGTAGTCGACCAGGTTGCCGAAGTGCTGCTCCAGCAGGTTCACCACGGCGAACGCCAGGAACGACGGGACCAGCGCCGTGCCCTTCTTGAACACGTACTCGCGGGCCAGGATCGTCCCGATGATCGAGGCGTACGTGGACGGGCGCCCGATCTCCCGCTCCTCCAGCTCCTTCACCAGGCTCGCCTCGGTGTAGCGGGCCGGCGGACGGGTCGAGTGTCCCTCCGCGTCCACGGCCGTGGCGGTCAGCGGGTCGTGCTCGGCCAGGTTCGGCAGGCGCCGCTCCTGGTCGTCCCGGTCGGTGGACGGGTCGTCCGCGCTCTCCACGTACGCCTTCAGGAACCCGTAGAACGTGATCGTCTTACCGGTCGCGCCGAACTCCGCCCGCTCGTTCTGCGTCGACAGCCCGGTCACGCGGATCGACACCGACTGGCCGGTCGCGTCCTTCATCTGGGACGCGATCGTCCGCTTCCAGATCAGCTCGTACAGCCGGAACTGGTCGCCCGACAGGCCCGTCTCCGCCGGCGTCCGGAACGTGTCGCCCGCCGGTCGGATCGCCTCGTGCGCCTCCTGCGCGTTCTTCACCTTGGACGCGTAGACGCGCGGCTTGTCCGGCACGTACTCGCCGCCGAACAGCGACGCCGCCTGCCGCCGCGCCGCCGTGATCGCCGTCTCCGACAGCGTGATCGAGTCGGTTCGCATGTACGTGATGAAGCCGTTCTCGTACAGCTTCTGCGCGACCGACATCGTGTACTTGGCGGAGTAGTTCAGCTTCCGGCTCGCCTCCTGCTGGAGGGTCGTCGTCCGGAACGGGGGATACGGGCGGCGGGTGTACGGCTTGCGCTCGACGGACTTGACCTCGTACGGCCTGTCCCGGAGCCGCTCGGCCAGAGCGCGCGCGGCGGGCTCGTCGAGGTGCAGCGCGTCCCTCGTCTTCAGGGTGCCGTCGGACGCGAAGTCCCGGCCCTGCGCGACGCGCTTGCCGTCCACAGACACGAGCCCGGCCTTGAACACCTTCGGCTCGTCGTCCTTGCCGGTGTCGAACTGGGCCGCGATGTCCCAGTAGTGGGCCGGGACGAACGCGATCCGCTCCCGCTCCCGCTCCACCACCAGCCGCGTCGCCACGGACTGCACGCGGCCCGCCGACAGCTTCGGCATGACCTTCTTCCACAGGACGGGGCTGACCTCGTACCCGTAGAGGCGGTCCAGGACGCGGCGCGTCTCCTGCGCGTTCACCAGCGGCATGTTCAGCTCGCGCGGATTCGCGGCGGCGCGCTGGATCGCGTCCTTGGTGATCTCGTTGAAGACCATCCGGTGCACCGGCACCTTCGGCTGGAGGACCTCCTGGAGGTGCCAGGCGATCGCCTCGCCCTCCCGGTCCTCGTCCGTCGCGAGGTAGAGCTCGTCGGCCTCGGCCAGCAGCTTCTTCAGCTTCTGGACCTGCTGCCGCTTGTCGGAGTTGACGACGTACAGCGGCTCGAACTCGCGCTCGACGTTCACGCCGAGCTTGGCCCACGGCTCGCCCTTGTACTTGGCCGGCACCTCCGAGGCGCTGCCCGGGAGGTCCCGGATATGGCCGATACTGGACTCCACGATGTAGCCGCGCCCCAGGTACCCCGCGATCGTCTTCGCCTTCGCGGGCGACTCGACGATCACCAGACGGGTACCGGCGCCGTTGCCCCGGCCACTGTTCGCGGTGCCGTTCTTGGCTGGCACAGTCGCTCCAACCTCGCTGTCTTGTCTTCTTTGAACAGGCTGCTCTCTTACAGACTTCGTACAACGTCGCCGGACGGCGCGTTCATGCCCGCCGGTCGCTCCGGCCGCCCCACCATCGTCGCTCCGACCCGTGGACGAACGGGATTCTCACCGCCGCACGCCCCAGACAGGATGACATGCCGCCGGAGACCGTGCGGACCGGGTCGCCACGGTACGGTGCCGCGCCGCCGGTAGACCAAGTAATAATGGTCGCAATGGTGGAGTACACCTACCTCGTCCTGTCGCTGCCGCGCGGCACCACGCGTGATACGGCCCGGCAGATCCTGACCGAGCACGCAGAGCGCGGCGGCTGGGAAATCGATCGGTTGCGCCTCTACCCGGACGGCCGCCGCCGTATTCAGCTCCGCCGCAAGGTCATCCGCGTCGTCCGGACGTTCTGACCGTCCTCCAGCCCCACCCACCACCGATCAGGCGTCGAGTTTGACTCGGCCGATACTGGCGGTCCGTCCGGGAGTGTAGCACTACGTACGTCCCAATTGACGCATGGTGAAGGCGAGCGCTCGCTTGACAAGGCTTCGCCCGCCCCGGACCGCGCCTCCCGGGACGGGCAAAGCGTCCTCACGACCACACCCGGCCGCACACCCAACTCACCGACCGACCAACAACAAGCCCACCGGCTGCACCAGAATCCAAGAACCACCGACCAACCACATCACCCACGACCCCACCGGCCCACGGGGCCACGGGGCCACCGGGCCACGGGCTCACGGGCCCAAAGACCCACCGGCTCGCGGACCCACCGCCTCGCGGGCTCACAGGCCCAAACGGCTCAAACGGCTCACTGGGCTCACGCGCTCACGGGCCCACAGGGCCACCGGCTCACGGATCCACGGAGCCACGTGCCCGCAGGGCCCGAACGATCCACCGGACTCACGCGCTCATGGGGTCATGGGCTCACGGGTCATGGGCTCAGTGGCGGGCTAGGCGGATCCGGCGGGCCAGCGCCAGCGCCCCGGACACGGCGGCCAGCATCCCGGACACGACGAGCGTCCACATCGCCCCGGCCTCGGCGCTGTCCGTGATCGTCCCGTCCGCCGCGACCTGCTGGACAGGCCCGAGCTCCCCCGCCCCCGGGACGACCTCGGACACCGGCCCTTCGGAGCCGACACCGGTCGCGTCCGGCAGCCCAGCGGTCACCGTCTTGAGCGTCGGGACGACCGGCTTCGCCGGCAGGACGTCCCCACCCGGCACACCGGGAATCTTCTTCGCCACCGGCAGCGACGCCCTCGGCACCACGTCGACTGGCCGGGACCCGCCGCCCGCAATGCCGGACGTGTCCGCGATGCCTCCAGCACCCGGCAGCCCCTTGGTGTTCAGGGGCGACCCAGCGCCAAGCGGCGCCATGCTCCCGCCCCGCTGAGAGCCCCCCTTGACCGGCGGCAGCCCGCCGATCCCGGCCAGCGAGGGCACCCCATCGACCGCGGGCACCCCCTTCACCTCGGGGACCTTGGGGAGCCCACCCTTCGCGAGCAGTCCCTCCGTCGTCGCGGGCAGCCCACCCTTGCCCGGTCCGTCCACACCGCGCGGGCCGTCCACCTGGGGCAGGGAGGCGTCCTGCACAGGCAGCACGGTCGCCGGAGCCTGACGGCCCGTCCCAGGCACGCCGCCCGCCATCGGCAGACCGCACTCCTTGAGCAGCCCGTCCACCTTGGGCAACCCGTCCGTCTTGAGCAGCTTGGGCAACCCATCCACGTTGGACAGCTCATCCGCCTTGGGCAACACGTCCGCCTTGGGCAGCTCAACCGGCTTGGGGAGGCCTTCCGGGTTGGGGAGGACGGTCGTCGTCGGCAGGCCGTGGTCCTTGAGTAGGGCGTCCGTGTTGGGCAGGCCCTCCAGTTCGGACGGTCCGCTCACCTTGGGGAGGCCGTCCGGCTTGGGTAGGTCATTGGTTTTGAGTAGGCCGTCCGCGGTGGGGACACCGTTCGGAGAGTGACGGTCGTTCGTGCCGGGCAGGACGGTGTCGCCCGGGAGGTTTCGCGCGCCGAGCAGCGAGACCGCCACCGGCGTCCCTTCACCACTGGGCATCGTGCTCGTGCCGGGGACGACCTTGACCAGGTCGGCGCCCTTGAGGGACTTGGTGTCCGGGACGGTCACGGCACCGGGAAGTTCGCCCGTACGGTGCTGCGCCTTCGAGGAAGCGACGCTGTTCAGGCCGTCCACCTTGGGCAGTCCGGTGGTCGCGGGCAGGTCGTCGGTCTGCGGAAGGGTCACGGGGCCGGACGGCGGGACCTTGGGCAGGATGGGCAGGACGGCAGCGCCCTTGCTCAGCGGGGCCGGGTTCAGCGGGAGTGGCTCACCGGCGCCGGCCGTCCGATGGTGAGGGTAGGGGTCGTCATGGCCCGGGCCGCCTTCGCACAGGGCGGCGGCGAGGCCGATGACGGCGGCGGCGTTGCCGCACGCGGCCGCAGGGGCCGTGACCGGTGCGTTTCCCTGGTTGCCTGCGAGGACGCCGCCGATCCCGGACGTGTACTGATCGCCGCCGGAGCTGCTGCGCACGTGGACGCCGCCCTCGCAGAACGCGGCGGCCTCCCCGGCCAGAGCGGCCGCGTTGCCGCAGACGGTCAGCGGGATGCTGATCGGGGCGTTGCCCTGGTTGCCCGCGATCACACCGAATGCGCCGTCGCTGATCTGCCTGCCCGTCCGGTGGCCGCCGTCGCGGACGGACGCGCCGCCCGCGCAGGACGCCGCCGCGTTGCCGACCGCGTTCCCGCACACGTCGACGGGCGCGCTGATCGGCAGGGCGGCCTGATTCCCGCTGCCGACACCGAAGAGGCCGGACGTCTCCTGTCCGGACCCGGTCTGTCCGCCGTTCTTGACGAGGGAGCCGCCGTCGCAGCCGGCCACCGTGTCGCCGACGACCGCCACCGCGTTGCCGCACACGTTGACGGGAATGGAGATCGGCGCGTTCAGCTGGTTGCCGGCGATGACGCCGCCCGTCCCGTCGGTGATCTGGCCGCTCGTGCCGCCGTCCTCGACCTTGGCGCCGCCGTCGCAACCCGCGTCCGCGCGTCCGAGCACGGCGGCGCCGTTGCCGCAGACGTTCACCGGCGCGGCGACGGGCGCGTTGACCTGGTTCCCGGAGGCGGCGCCGCCCGTGCCGGACGTCGTCCGCCCGCCGCCCTCGGCCCGCTTGTGGACCTTGGCGCCGCCCTGGGAGATGCCGTACGAGCTGCCGATCAGGGACGCGCCGTTGCCGCTCGCCTCAACGGGCGCGGAGATCGGCGCGTCGATCTGGTTGCCGCCGAGGACGCTTCCGCCGCCGTCCGTGGTGTCGGCGAAGGCATTGGCCGGGATGGCGCTGACACCGAGGGCGACAAAGCCCGCGGTGAGCACCGCGGCCCGGGATGTTCCCTTTGCCCACGTTCGCATGATGCTCCGTTCAGTGAAGTGGGGGGATCGAGACGCACGATCAAGTGGGTCTCGTCGGGGGACGACCTGCCGCGCGGAGGGCATGGCAGGTCCCGGGCAGGGCCCCAAGGGGGATGGGCGCTGCCCGGAGTCAGTGATCAGTGATCAGTCGGGCGCGAAGGACGGCTCGTCCGCGGCGGTGCGGACGGCCGGGGGCGCCGCGCCGAAGGCGCGCGAGAGCGGGGCCCGCGACGGGGCCGGCGCCCATGCAATGACGCTCGGGAAACCCGCGGTCATGCCGGGCATGGCGAGACCGCCGGCCACGGAGTGATCGTTGGGCCGCTCCGGCGCCCGCGTCGGCACCGGATGCCGCCGGACGGTCCGCTGCGTCACCTGATCGCCGGTCGCCAAGGCCGTCTGCGCGGCCTCGACCCCATGCGTTCGCAGATGCGGCCGCGACGCCGGCACGGCATTCGTCCCTGCCGCGTCGCCCGCTTCATGCATGCCCTCGGAAACCTTCGGAAGAGGCGCCGCGTCACGCGTCACCCGTTCCTCCTGCTTCGCCTCTGGCGGCGGTTGCTCCACCACGGCCCGCACAACAGAAGGCATGGGCCGAGGGTCGGTCGCGGCGTGGACCGCGTGTCCGAGCACGGACGCCTCCGCGACCACGCGCGGCGGCGTCGCGGGCATCTCGTCGGCGTGCGCCGACTGCGCGGCGCAACCGAGGAGCCAGCCTGCGATCAGCAGTCCGCCGAGGACGAGCAGCTGCCGGACAATCCTGCCGGCGGTCGCGACGCGACGCGGGAGGACGACGATCGCCCCGGCCCGCGCCGCGTCACCTGCCACCGATCAACCTCCGTTGCGACCAGATCGTCCTCAACGAACAGTAATGGTAGCACCACGGAGCGCATTGGTAGCGGCAA
The DNA here is from genome assembly GCF_044326345.1 of Actinomadura sp. 9N215. Classification (NCBI taxonomy): domain Bacteria; kingdom Bacillati; phylum Actinomycetota; class Actinomycetes; order Streptosporangiales; family Thermomonosporaceae; genus Actinomadura; species Actinomadura sp. 9N215. The sequence goes on from NZ_JBIRBA010000029.1 coordinate 106,677, forward strand.
ATTCAGGACCGGTCGAGAAATGCGTCAAGGACCCGCACACCGAAGCGCAGACCGTCCACCGGAACGCGCTCGTCGACCCCATGGAACATTCCGGAAAAGTCCAACTCTGGGGGCAATTTCAGCGGCGAGAAGCCGAAGCACCGCATTCCCAGCCGCGCGAACGCCTTGGCGTCCGTCCCGCCGCTCAGGCAGTACGGGACCGGCAGCGCACCCGCGTCCTCCGAGGTCAGCGCCGCCTCCATCGCCGCGACGAGCGCGCCCTCATAGTCCGTCTCCAGCGCATGGTCATGATGGACGAAATCGCGCTGGACGTCCGGCCCGAGAAGTTCGTCCACGACCGCGAAGAACTCGTCCTCATGGCCGGGCAAAAACCGTCCGTCGACCTGTGCCGTGGCGCTCTGCGGAATGACATTCGTCTTATATCCGGCGTCCAGCCGCGTCGGGTTGAGCGTATTCTTCAGCGTCGCCCCGATCATCCGCGCCAGCGGCCCGATCTTCTCCAGGCACTCCTCCGGACGCTCCGGATCGAACTCCACCCCGTACGCCATGCACGCCCGCTCCAGGAACGCCCGCACCGACTTCGTCAACCGCACCGGGAACTCATGCGACCCGAGCCTCCCGACCGCCGCCGCCACCGCCGTCACCGCGTTGTCCGGATGGACCATCGACCCGTGCCCCGCCGTCCCCTTGGCGGTCAGGTTCATCCACGCGATGCCCTTCTCCGCCGTCTCGATGAGGTACAACCGCCGGTCTCCCGGCACCGTCAGGCTGAACCCGCCGACCTCCCCCACGGCCTCGGTGCACCCCTCGAACAGCTCCGGATGCTCCCGCACCAGCCACTGCGCCCCCCAGTTGCCCCCGGCCTCCTCATCGGCCAGAAACGCCAGCACCACATCCCGCGGCGGCCGCCGACCTTCCCGCAACCGCTGCCGCACCACCGCGAGGATCATCGCGTCCATGTCCTTCATGTCCACGGCCCCGCGTCCCCAGACGCACCCGTCCGCGATCTCTCCGCCGAACGGATCCCGCGTCCAGTCCTCCTTCCGGGCCGGCACGACGTCCAGATGCCCGTGCAGCAACAACGCGTCCCGCCCCGGGTCCTCCCCCTCGACCCTCGCCACCAGACTCGCCCGCCCCGGGTACGACTCGAAGATCCGCGCCTCCAGCCCGACCTCCTCAAGCCGCTCCGCGACATACTCGGCCGCCGCCCGCTCCCCGGGCCCCGAGTGATCGCCCGGGTTGCTGGTATCGATCCGGATCAACTCCTGGCAGAGCCCTACGACCTCGTCCTCAGCGGTCGGCAACTGGACCACGGCGCTCCCCTCCCGTCCTCGCGTACCGTCCCATGGTGCCCGCCGATCGACTTCGCCGCGACTCGTCACCTTTGGTATGGTGAACCCCGCCGCAGCCGCGCTGCGGCCTGCAACCGGTCCGGGTGGCGGAATAGGCAGACGCGCTAGCTTGAGGTGCTAGTGCCCTTCACGGGGCATGGGGGTTCAAGTCCCCCCTCGGACACAGAATTACCCCATGAGGCTCATCAAGAAGGGCTCAGGGGTACCAGTCCCATTTCTTCGCTGATGGCCCAACGCGAGCGGTCACAAACGACCTTCAGATTGTTGGCGCGCAGGAAGAGCGCGATCTCGCCCGGCCCGGCATCCTGCAGGCTGCGGTCGAAGCTGGCGAGAAGCCCAGGGAGGACGGCGAGCAGCCGGTCCTCACGCACGTAGAGATTCCTCGGCTGATCCGGCTTGCGGAGCTTAGCGCTGGTGTGACCGTGGCGGCACCGATACCCCGCGCGGCCGTTGGCCCAGTGCGAGTCCATCCGCCGCGTACAGATTCCGCACACCACCGACCCCGCCAGCGCATAGACACGGCACTCGCCATCCCTCGTGGGCCTGGCGGCACGGACAGTCTGCGCGGCCAGAAAGTCCTCGTCACTGACCAGTGCAGGGTGGAGGGCCTGCTCGGAGATCACCCACTCCTCCACCGGATTCCAACGCCGCACCGCACCTCCTCGTCCACCGCCAGCCCCGGCCGTGTCGCGATCGGTTCGCTGTCGGTTCCACACCTGGCGCCCGGTGTAGCGCGGGTTCCCCAAGATCGCCGCGACCGTGCCCAGCGTCCACGCCTCGCCGCTGCGATGCCTGTTGCGCTCAGGATCAATATGGGACGGGCACGGCACGCCCCGCTCGTTGAGGGCACGCGCGATCCCGGTCATGCTCCACCCCTCCAACCGGCGCGCGAAGATCCACCGGACGTGCCGCCCGGTGACCGGATCAACGCCGAGGCGGCGCAGCCGCCGCCCCCACTCCGCGTGCACCCGGTTCGGATGCGGACCCGCATCGACCAACCGGTACCCATACGGCGGCCGGCCTCCCATGAACCGGCCTTGCTCACACGCCTGGGCCCGCATGGCCGCCAGCACCCGATGCCGAGACCGCAACACCTCCCGCTGCGATTGCGCGCCCAGCAGTCTCATCAGGACCTGATGTTCCAGACTGCCGGGCTCCACCAGCCCACCGGCCTCAGGAAGCCATACCTGCACGCCAAGCCGCTGCAACAGCGGCGCCATCTCGATGAACTGATCGCCGGAGAACGCCCGCTCGTACTCGCCGACCACCACTGCATCCAACCGGCGCTCTGGATCGGCCAGCGCCGACAGCAACGCGGCAGCCTGCGGGCGCTGCGCCCACGGCAACCTCCGTGAACATCCCGCATCGAAGAACTCGGCCACGATCACACCCCGGCCCGCGACGAGCTGCTCGGCAGCCTCACGCTGCCAGCCGAACGACGACGCCCGATCCTGATACTCCATCGTCGACATCCGCCCATAGAACGCAAACCGCAACCCCGGCGAGGCCGCCGGATCCTTCGCAGGGCGCGGCGTCTTCCACCTTGCCCGACCGATCCGATCCCCGAACGCCGCAACATCCCGCCGCCGCACCGCACCTGCTGCACCCGTCACTGGCACTCCCTTACTCGCCGCCTCGGCCACCTCCTCCGACGAGCCGGGCCAGCCGCCATGACGCCAAACCGGGAAAGATCTCTCCATGGCCAGCGATAAGACGATCAAGGTTCGGACCCACGCGGACGTGCCGGTGACCATCGGCGACATGGTCGCGCTGATGGCCGCGCCGACCGTAATGCGGAAGGTCGCCGCCGCCGAGGGTCTTCTCTATCGAGGAGTTCGGCACCCAGATCGCCGGTAGTGGCTGGGTGGACGAAGGCCGGGAGGTATTCGGTCAGAAGAACCAGGACTGGGCCTGGTGGCCTCTGCCGGTGAAGTCGCCGAAGCGGCCGCCGAGGAAGGCTAGCGGTGGACCGTCCCGGTCGCAGGTTCGTTCCACGGCGCCGAACACCACGACGTGGTCGCCGGCCGTGACACTGCGGTCGACGGTGCATTCGAGGTGCGCGAGCGCGTCCGGGACGACCGGGACGTCGTGCTCGCCGTAGGCCAGCGGCAGGCCGGCGAAGTGATCCTCGCCGCGTCCGGCGAACCGCAGCGCGATGGGCTCCTGGCGGGCGGCGAGGATCGACACGGCGAACCGTCCGGACTCGGCGACCGCGACGGCGGTGCGGGCGCGGGCGCTGAAGCAGACCAGCAGGATCGGCGGCTCCAGAGAGACCGAGGTCAGTGAGTTGAGGGTCATCCCGTGCGGGTCGCCGCGCCCGTCCAGCGCGGTGATGACGGCCGCCCCGGTGGCGAAGCGGCCCATCACGCGGCGCATCGTCGCCGGATCTACGACACGGCCCATGGGGCCTGCGATTGCGGACATGGCGGTGCCTTTCGATAGGCGCTCATTGGACGCGGTAGCGGACCTCGAAGGTGAGGCATCCGTCGTCGCTGCGCCACGGCCCGTGTTCCATGCCGGGCGGGCGGCAGGCGTACATCCCGGCGGTGAACGTCTCCCCGAGCCGCAGGTCGGTGATCGATCCTTCGAGGATGTAGACCTCCTCCCAGAAGTCGTGCGCCTGGACGCCGTTGGGGGTGGTGTCGGTGCCGGGTTCGAAGCGCAGCATCCGGGTCGCCACGCCGGACACGGCGTCCGCGGCGAGGATGCGCTCGGTGAGCTGTGGAACGTGCCCCTCGCACGGGGTGAAGCCGATCTTGTCGGCGGGGAAGAACTCGTGTTCGGGCTTGGCCATGGTGGTCTCCAGGCGGGTCAGGCGGCGGAGGTGTCGGTTCCGGTCTTGGCGGTGTCGGTGTAGCCGGCCAGGAAGGCGTCGACGTCCGCGATGGCCTGGTCGTAGCCGAAGTTGCGGTAGGCGTAGCCTTCGCGACGAACGGGGCGCCGGCGTAGAACATCTCGTATTGGTGGTGGCGGCCCGCGAACTCCGATCCGATCGCGTCCCAGACGAGCTTGAACAGCTTCACCCGTTCGACGGCCTCGACCCCGGGCGACTGGACGTACCGGTCGATGTCGGCGCGCGTCGCGGGATTGTGCAGGTCGGCGACGCTGGACGGCAGTTGCAGTATTCCCCCGCCCGCGAGGTCGCGCAGGATCGCCAGGACGCGCGGGTACAGCTCGGCTTGCAGGCCCATCGCGCCGTAGACGGCGCGGGCGTCCGGCCGCCACATGCCGTTCGCGTCGGGTGCGGCGCGGTACTCGGCGGCGAGGACGGCGGACTCGACCAGCGACGCCAGCCCGGCCAGTTCGCCGAGTTTCTCCTGGACGCCCGGGATCCGGCCGACGCCGTTGACGTCGGCGATCTTTCCGGCGAGCCCGGCGATGAAGCGCAGCTTCACCGTGAACCGGATCTGGGCCTGCCAGTTGCCGAGGACGTGCGCGCCTGTGTGAAGAACTGGCGGCGCAGGCCGTCCACGTCCCGGTCGACGAACACCCGCTCCCAGGGCACGAACACGTCGTCCAGGACGACGAGCGCGTCGGTCTCGTCGTAGCGCGTGGACAGCGGGTAGTCGTAGGGGCTGCCGGTGGTCGCGTACGGGCGGCGGCAGTACAGCTTCAGCCCGTCCGCCGAGACCGGGACGGTGAACCCGACGGCGAAGTCGCGGTCGTCCGGCGTCAGCGGCTTGATGCACGAGATGAAGATCTCGTCGGCGACGGCCGCGCCGGTGGCGAGCATCTGCGCGCCGCGCACCACGATCCCGTCCGGACGCTCCTCGACGACGCCGGCCTGGGCGTCCTCGCCGCTTACGCCACCGCCGCGATGGCCGCCGGCGCCGTTCTGTTCCATCGCCGCAACGCGCGTACATGACCGCGCCGCCGGCGAGGTGCCTACGCGCGGTGGCGGGAGGGCGTTAGCCGTCGAGGCCGCCGGTGATCATGAGGCGGGGGGCTGCCGAACGGTTGGCGGCCGGGGCGTGGAACAGGTGCGGATGCAAGAAGACCACGTCGCCGGGCCGCCCGGTCAGCTCCACCACGCGGACCGGGACGCCTGCGATCGTCGTCCCCCGCATCAACCGTTCAAAGCGCCCGCCAGCCTCTTCCGGGCGCAGGACGTCTCGCAGCCAGGGATCGGATCCGAAGACCGCGTCGCGCACCGCCGGCGAGCGGCCTGGATCAGCCGGATCGGCCTCGTTCAGGAACCGCTCGACCAGCCGGTGCGAACCGGCCAGCACGACCGTGCCGCCGCCGTGCTCGCCGACGGGCGCGAGGTAGCCCAGCCACTTCAGCGTCAACGCCGCCCGCGCCGGGTAGTCAATGTGCCAGCCGCTGGACGGCACGTCCCACGTGCCCGGTGTCGGGAAGGTCACCAGCGGCACGCCCCAAGCGCCCGGCCGGGGCCACGACCCATGACCCAGCAACTGCCCGATCGCGGTCGTCACCTCGCCAGTGGCCATGGCGTCGAAGACGCCCCGCCTGCGTAGCGCGCCCAGGCCGCGGGGATCGGCCACGGTCCATGTGGACCGCCGCTCCCGCACAATGCCGTGCCGGCGCTCCAACTCGGCCCAGACCGCCCCGGCCATCGCCTCCGCCGCCCCGGCCGGAAAGCCGGCCGCAAGCCGTACGAACCCGTCCTGGGCGAAGCGCTCCCGCAGATCCGTGCCATCCATGCCCGCCTCCCAGGATCAAACCAGCGGAATCAGCCGACCCGCAGCATTATGGGCCCAGGCCCGCCCCGCACGGCGATCAGATTTTCCGCGGCGCCGGCTCGGTCATCGACACACCAGCGCTCAGGACTCCTTGAAGGCCGCAGGGCGACATCGCCAGCATCCCTCCGATTGGCTCCCGCGACAGCCGGTGAACTCCTGCCCCGGCTACCGTTCTGCCGGTTCCGGTGCCCGCGCAGGTGCACGCTGCGCGCGCTCACCTGACGTCTCTTCACGCTGCCGGCGTGGATGCGGTGATGTGGGAGGCCAGGCGGCATCCGATGCCCGACGATGCCGCCATCGGCGCGGTCATCGCCGCCTCTCAGGCGGCCCAGGTCGGCACCGGCGTGCAACCCGAGCTCTTGGAGGTGGCCGCGGCGCTGGTGCTGCTGGAAGCGGTCAGCCTTGAAACCGACCAGGCCGAAGCACGGCTGCTGGACACTGCGCAGGCGGCGGCCATGGGTTGGGAGCAAATCGCCGCGATCCTGGGAGTGGACGTCCCGGAGGCGGAGGAACGGCACAGGCAACTCAAGCCGCGGCTGGATGAGCCGGTCGCCCACGTCGCTGCGTCGTTGCCGCCCCGCGCCACCGCACGCAGTGGTTCCCCGTCCAGCGGCGTGCGCTGAACTGGATCTCCACGGCGTCCTCGGCGAGCTTGTCAGCGTGGTCCCGGTCGTACCGGCCCAGGAAACCCTGGACTGGCTGAAGACCAACTTTCTTCAAGACCGAACTCGGCCACTGCCTGCGCACCCCGACTGAAGGCACCTGCGAGGGCGACCTACCTGCGGCGCCCAAAGTTCTTCACCGCCAGCGAGTACGCACTACGGCTGCGGGCACGCCTTGTGGTCGAGCAGCAGCTGATCAAGGACGCGGTCGAGCGCGGCCGGCCTGGCAAGGTTGAATGGCACTCCGCCGGCTCCAGTCAGATCTGCGACCTATTCGCCGAGCCCAGCGAGCCTGTCCGACCGGACCATCCGGAGAGCTGACCCCGCCGTCCGCCATCCGCAGGGCAGAAGGAACCGCTCGCTCAGCCGCATGAACGCTTCGGCATTGTGTCCAGATCAGTGGTTGATGTGCTCGCAGATCAGCGGTGAGAGCCGCGCCTTGGCGCTCCGGCCTGGCGGTGCTGGCGGGCACCGCGAGGTGCGGCGGGGCCTGTGCGTGCGCGTCTGCTGAGTCCTGGCTCGCCCGTGAGGAGTCGGTCATCAGTTCGCGGAGTCGGCGGCGTGATGGATGGGGCCGGGCGCGATTGGTTGTGGTGTGCGGCGCTGTCGTGGTCGAGGTGGAGGTTCGTGCGGGGGTGCTGGGTTCGGCGTCCGGTGTCGGGCCAGTGCACGTTGGTGGCCCAGCCGAGGTGTTCGAACAGCCGGATGAGTTCGGCCGACAGGTCGATCTGCCCCCGCTCTCGGCCGTGCCGGGCGCAGGAGGGGTCGGAGTGGTGGCCGTTGTGCCAGCTCTCCCCGAACGAGGGCAGGGCCAGCGGCCAAAGATCGGTTGAGCGGTCGTGCCGTCGCGTCGGATGCGGGTGCGCGCCGATCAGGTGGCACAACGAGTTGATGCTCCAGGTGACGTGCTGGAGTAGCGCGACGCGGATCAGTCCGGCCCACACGAACGCGGTGACGCCGCCGTACCAGGTGCCGGTGACCGCCCACCCGACCGCGAACGGCAGCGTCAGCGACACCGCGCACAGCGCCGGAAAGGCCCGCCCGACCCGCACCATCGCCGGGTCGGCGCGCAGGTCGGGGGCATAGTGTCCGACCGCCGTGGGGTCGTTGCGGAACATCCACCCCACATGCGCGTGCGCCACACCGCGCAATTGCCCGACGGCCCCGGCCCCGTACCGGTACGGGGAGTGCGGATCGCCCGGGCGGTCGGTGAACGCGTGATGGCGGCGATGGGTCGCGACCCAGTCCAGCACGCTGCCCTGGAAGCTCATCGACCCCGCGACGGCCAGCCCCACCTTCAGCCACCGGCGCGCGGTGAAACTCCGATGGGTGATCAGCCGATGGAACCCCACGGTCACGCCCAGACCCGTCACCACGTACAACGCGAGAGCCAGCGCGACATCGGTGAGGGTGACGGCGTACCCCCAGGCCAGCCACGCCCCCGCCACCAGCGCGGCCACCGGCGCCACCGCGATCGCCCCGGTCAGGACTGCCTGGACACTCTGGGCCCCGCTTCGGGGCGGTATGGGGGTGTCGGATGTGGGAAAGGGGGAGAGGCCGTCGTAGTGGTCGCGGCGTTGGTGTTGTGCTGGCCGGGTGGTGGTGGCCTGGACGCTGGTCATGATGCCTTCATCTGGGACGGGTCGGCCTGGTGGTCCAGGACCGTCCGGCTCGGTGAGTTGCGGCTCGATGAGCGGCGGACGGCCCTGGGATATCGGCGCGGTCACCAAAGTGGCCCGCCACCTTCTAGGCAAGACCGGCGGTTCGGCAGGGGACACAGGCAATCCGCGCACAGGTCATCACCGGGGCTGATCGCCTCACTGGGACGGGCACGCCGCGGCCCGGGGCGGTCAGCGCCCGTGGCGGTCATCGCTTGCGGCGAAATGCCGTTCGAGGATCGGCTGTTGCCCTCGCGGCGCGGTCGGGCTTGGCTGAGGGCTGAACGAACACGAGAGCCCGGTGGCCGCAATTTCTGCGTTCATGCGGGCCGCTGCTTGGACCGGTTCGGAAGACCGATCCCGGCAGTCAGCGATTTATGCCCGTCTAGGAGTTCGGTCATGGGCATCATCGCCTGGGTCAGCCTCGGCCTGGTGGCCGGGTTCATCGCCAAAGCACTGGTGCCGGGCAGGGATCCACAAGGATTGATCGTCACTACGCTGATCGGCGTTGCCGGAGCGCTGCCGGGTGGCTTCCTGGCCACCCGGTTGTTCGACGTCGACGGCGTCCAGGGGTTCTTCGACATCTCCACCTGGATCACCGCCATCGCAGGCTCGGCGGTCCTCCTGCTCGCCTACCACCTCGTCACCTCACGCAGCGGCGGCGGGGGCGAGAACGGCTGGCGCTCTGGCGGACGCTCCGGACGTTGGGCCGGCCACGGATGACTCGCTTCGCCCTGCAGCCGGCCGCGGTGGCCGCGCCATCAGCGGTCCGGCGCCCCGGCCCCCTGAAGTGCGGTGCGTGATGCCCGTCGCCATCGGAATCGCGGTCCTCCAAGGTGCATCCATGAACGCCACCCGCCCACCAAGCTCGCCGCGGCCACCCGGACCGCCGGCTGAGGGGTTCGATGATGAACGCTGATCAGACGCCCGTCCCGGCGGGCTCGCCGCGGGAGAACACCGGTGAACGTGCGGACCGCAATTTCGTCGAGCTCCTGCACGGGGTCCGCGTCGCGGTCACCGGGGTACAGGTGCTGTTCGCCTTTCTGCTCACCGTCCCGTTCTCGCCCGGCTTCGCCGAGGTCGCCGACTCCGACCGCGGCCTGTACTACCTCGCGCTGACCTCCGCCGCGGTCGCGTCGGTGTTCTTCATCGCGCCCGTCGCCCAGCACCGCATCCTGTTCCGTCAGGGCCTCAAGGAGCCGCTGGTGCACCGCGCGAGCCTCTACAGCCTGATCGGCACCCTCGCCCTGGCCGTTTCCATGACCTCGGCGACCCTCATGGTCGTCGGCTACCTGTTCGACGGGCCGCTGCCCCTCCTCACCGCCGCGGCCACCGCCGCGCTGGCCGCCTGGCTGTGGTTCATCCAGCCCGTCCTGCAACGCTCGAAGGACTCCTGACATCGGGCACCTTCATCACCCGGACGCACGACCGGCCCTGGGGGAGGATCGTTCGCGATCGCTCAGCGCCTCGATCGCCTCGAAAGGGGGCGCGGGCGGCCCGGGTCGTGCTCGTCCGTCCGGCTCTTGGGAGGCCGGGGTGGTGACATCGGTCAGCGTTTCCCGAGCGGCCGACGCCGTCCGGCGCGGCCTGGACCCGGTGCCCATGCCCGCGACCGCGTCCGCGCCGAAACGGCGGGCCGTGAGGTATCTGCGGCCGGTGCTGCCGGTGGTGATCGTCGCGGCCGTGTTCGGGTTCCTGTTGCCGCGGCTCGGCTCCTACGACAGCGCGTGGGTCGGCCTGACGTCGATGTCGTGGCGGCAGACGGCGCTCGTCGCGGCCGTCGCCGCGCTGAACCTGACGGTGTCCTGGGGCATGATCGTGTCGCTCCTCCCGTCGCTGCGGCTGCGCGAGGCCGCGGTGCTCAACCTCGGGCCGACCGCGGTGGCCAACACCGTCCCGGCGGGCGAGGCCGCGGCGCTGGGCATGAGTTGGACGATGCTGTCGAGCTGGGGCATCGGCACCGCAGAGTACGTGCGTTACACACTGGTTTCGGGGATCTTCAACGTCCTGGCCAAGCTCGCTCTCCCCGTCGTGGCGCTGGCGATCCTCGCGCTGACCGGTGAGCCCACGGCGGGCCTGGCGGCCGGCGCCGTCGCGGGGCTGATCCTGCTGCTGTGCGGCGGGGCCGGGCTGTTCGTGGTCCTGCGCGGCGATCCCCGGCACGCGCGGCATATGGTGCGCGCCCTCGAAGGCCTGGTCGGCGTCGCGTGCCGGCTGGCCCGCCGTCCGCGACCCGGCCCCCTGGGCCCCGCGCTCACCGATTTCCGCCGCGACACCCGCGCCCTGCTCGCCGCGCGCGGCAAACGGATCGCCCTGGCCACGGCCGCGACGCACCTGTCACTGGCACTGGTCCTGATCACCTGCCTGTACGCCGGCGGCGTCACGCAAGCGCAGGTCTCCTGGCAGACGGCCCTGGCCGCCTTCGCATTCGTACGGCTGCTGTCGGCCCTGCCCGTCACCCCCGGTGGCGTCGGCGTCGTCGAACTCGCCCTGACCAGCATGTTGTGCGCCGGGCTTGACGGCCCCACGGCCGCCAAGGCCACGGCCGCCGTCCTCCTCTTCAGAACGATCACATACCTGCTGCCGATCCCGCTCGGCGCCGCCGCCTACCTCACCTGGCAGAACAACTCCAGCTGGCGCATGACGCCCCCGCTCCGAACGGCCCTCGGCCATCGGCACTGAGCCATCCGGCGACAGCTCGAAGACCGAACAGGCACAATGAGCTCCCCCGCTTGGACGACGACCGCGATGTCACCCGCGGCGCGGACGGGCCACATGGTGGCCGGTGTCAGTTGAGCCTCCGGTCACCGGCGGAAAGCCTTCCTCCGCCGTCATGACGGCCTGCGATGGACCAGGGGTCATCGACGGCGTCTGCGGTAGGAGCCGCGGTTTCGCCAGTCGAAGGACGTGCCCACTCCGGCCAGGTGCAGCGACAAAAGGAGCAGTCCGAGCACGCTCAGCCATTGCAGGGTGAAGACGTCCGAATCGACGTCGGCGAGATCGACGAGCAGCGCCAGCCCGAACACGACGGCGGCGACGATGGCGAGCATCAGTACCTCCCGTGCGACGGCCGGTGCGCGAGAACTCGCGCGTGACCGTAGAGCCGATCCCTGTTCAGTTGAGCCCAGAAAGGCGACGGCGGGAAACCGCTGATCGAAGAACGGTTCATCTCGTTCCCCGAACAGCGGTCGCGCCGCCGCGCGGTCACCTCGCCGTGTTTCCCGCTGAGGTGATCGCCCGGACCGGGTGGCGCCTCAGAAAGTGAGGATCTGGTCCAGCATCCGGTACTGCCGCATGGCGATCCGGAGCCGCTCGGTGCCGCCCTTCTCGAAGCCGCTTTCGAGACTGCGCTCGCGGTCATCGAGCGCCGTGGTGAGCGAGTTCACGATCTCGTCGTTGAGCGCGCCGATCGGCCATCTATCGGCCATAGCCGGCACTCCTCCTGGGTGTGTCGAGTGATCGGAGCGACTCGCGTTTCGCGGGCCAACGCCAGCCTCGGTGGCGTTCTGGGCGCTCTCATCGGTGTCGGCGAGCAGCGCGTCGACAGCGCCGGGCAGTGGATCATGGCCGGCGACACGCTGCTGGCAGGCTCGCGTCTCGTACCCGCGATCGGTCATCACGCGCCTGGCCCACTGGTCGGCGTCGGACGGGCGTCCTCGGGGACGGCCACGAACCGTTCCCCCGCGCTCCGGTCCACTCGGCCCGGTAGGCGTCGTGGGCCGCAGGGCCAGGGGACGGATGCCTCCGCGCGCTCAGCGCGGCGACCGCGCCGACCACGACGATGGCGGCGGCGACTATCAAAAGCACCCACTCGGGTTATGGGTGTCCGGTAGGCGGCGGGCCGGAGGTGGATGGGTTGTGTGGGCGTGATGTGCACGGCCGTTGAGCCGGGCATCGATACGAATGAGAGTCCCCAGGTCCGGCTGCCTGCGGGCGCCGGTAGGAAGCAAGAGGCTCGGTCAAAGCGGCCGGCCCCGTCACGGGCTCGAATCGGTCCGGCGCCGCGCGCGTGCGGCGTATCGCACCCGCCACATCTGGTGATGAGTTGTTCTGAAACCGCCTGTGTCCGGTGCGACGTCGGTGCGGTGTGCTGTGAGAAACAGCTCCGCCGCCCACGTCCCTGCGCCTTGACCGCACCGCGGGCCCGCCCGCGATGCCGGACGGACCGGGCGCGAAACGCCCCGAGGCACAGGGCCGTCCCGATGAAGGGAACGAGACGCTCGTGACCATTGACAAGCAGTCGGCCGCCATCGCCGGACGGCTCAGGCTCGGCACCGGCTTCGCCGATTCCGAACGCGATCAGATCGTCGAGTGCTTCACACCGCTCTGGACCCGGCTTCGGTCGTTCGAGCATGCCGCGATCCAGCTCGAACTCAGCGTCAAAGACCGCGGGGGCGCCGACCCCCTGGTCACCCTCACCTGCGAAATCACCGGCCGGCCCGGCCTGGTGGCGACATCGGCCGAACACGACGTCACCGCCGCGCTGTTCGAGGTGCGGGACGGCCTCATGCACCAGGTCCAGGACGCCAAGACCCGCCGCGAACCCCGGATGAGACCCGGATCCCGCCACCGGCCGGCATGAGCGTGCACGCCCTCGTCCCGCCGTATCCGGACCGACGTACTCTTCGGCAAGCGCAGGACGCCACGGCCGTTCACGGCACCCCATGTAGGTCGAAAGAACCCGGCCGCCGTGGACGCGGTGCCGGCGCCGCACTTCACCTCCTCTCGGAAAGTAACAGTTCTGTCGCTTTCAGTAAACAAAACGCAGACTCCCACATAGATACACAGCGTAATAACTCAGTTACATTTTGGTCAATGAAGGTGTAAGGCGACCGTGATCTCCATGGTCGCGGACCAGCCGGGACCCTGAATCGGAATAGATCAGGCATGGCGGTCCTGCCCAGCGCGATGCATTCGCCCGGCTGCCCAGTCCATCCCCGGCGGATGCGCCGCCGCCCGGTCCTGTCTATCTGTTCAGGAAAGAAGACCTCATGCCACCTGTCCGAACTCTCGTCCAGACGCTCATCGCAGCCACCACGGCGACCGGAACCGCGGTCGCCCTCGCCCCCGCGGCACACGCGAGCAACATCCCCGTCGCGTGCAGTGAGAACGCGCTCGTCACGGCAGTCAATCTGGCCAACTCCACCGCGGCCGCCGACACACTCGTGCTGGCATCAGGCTGTACTTACTCCATCACCTCCCCCCACGGCGGTCTCACCAACGGACTCCCTGTCATCACCACCCCCATCGAAATGCTGGGCCCGGCGACCATCACCCGATCCTCGCTGCAAACGTTCCGTCTCATCGAGGTCAGCGCCACCGGCAGGCTCACCCTCACCACAGGGGTCGCGCTCACCAACGGCAGCGCCGTGGGAGACGGCGGCGCCATCCTCAACCGCGGCGCGGTGACCCTCACCAGGAGCAGCCTCAGCGGCAACTTCGCCACCGGCAACGGCGGTGGCCTGGCCAACGCCGACACCCCCTCCGGCACCGCGCCCGCCGCGACGTTCACCAGAAGCCCGGTGTCCGGCAACACCTCGCTGCTACGCGGCGGCGGCATCTACAACGGCCTCAGGGGAACCCTCACCACCACAGGCGTCTCCGGCAGTCCGATGTTCGTCCAAGGAAACACCGGATCGCAGGGCGGCGGCATCGCGGCGATCAACTCCACCGCCACCACCCTCACCCAGACCGCAGTGACCACCAACCACGCGGTGCTGACCGCCGGCGGTGTCTACCGGGTGGGCGGCACCATGACGACCACCAACTCACCGATCAGCGCCAACACCCCGAACAACTGCGTGGGCAGTGCTCCTGCAGTACCCAACTGCACCGGCTGAGGTCCGCCATCACGGCCTGCCGGGCTGACCGGCAGGCCGTGGCACCAGGGTGATCTTCAGCCGGCGGCGAGCGGTGAAGCCGCGGTGGGTGATCAGCCTGTGGACCCCTTCCGTGACGCCAGGCCCGTCACCGCGTACAGGGCCTGGCCGAGCAGCACGTGGTGACCGTGATCAGCGATCAGTTAGGGCTGGTGGCGAATCCCCGGGGTCATCGGTCGCGGTGATGACCTCTTTGCGGATCGGCTGTTTCTCCCCTGACGCGGGCGGGATTGGCTTAGGACGCACGAGCAACCCCGTTCCCGCGCTCCTGCGGAACATACGGGGCCCCTGCCTCGACCCGGTTCGGAAGACCGTTGCCCGGCAGCCATCGATTCAAGGCTCGTCTAGGAGTTCGGTCATGGGCATCATCGCGTGGATCATCCTCGGCCTGGTGGCCGGTGTGATCGCCAGAGCACTGGTCCCCGGCAAAGACCCCCAAGGGTTGATCGTCACCACGCTGATCGGCGTCGCCGGAGCACTGCTGGGCGGCTTCCTGGCCACCCGGTTGTTCGACGTCGACGGCGTCCAGGGATTCTTCGACCTCTCCACCTGGATCACCGCCATCGCAGGATCGGCGGTCCTCCTGCTCGCCTACCACCTCATCACCTTGCGCGGCGGCGGCGGGCGCGGGAACGGTCGGCGTTCCGGTCGGCGTTCGGGCAATTGGGCAAGCCGTAGATGACATGGCCTAGGTAGCGGGTGGCGGATCTCCATCGGGTCACCCGCGAGCCGGGACCGCGGCTCTGCGAAGTGCGGTTCCTGATGCCGGGCGCCACCAGAATCGCCGTCGGTGGCGCCGGTCCGCGGTGTTCCGCGGCGGTACGGCGACGCGGCGCGGCAGGACTGGGAGTGGGACATCATGGAGCCGTTGCGACCCGGCGACCCGGCATCGCTCGGCGGCTTTCGGATCCTCGGGCGGTTGGGCGAGGGCGGCCAGGGCGTGGTCTATCTCGCCGAGACCGGCGATGGGGAGCCGGTCGCCGTCAAGGTGATGCGCCGCGGCGATGACGAGCGAGCGCGGGCAAGGTTCGTCCACGAGGCGGCCACGGCACGGCGCGTGACGAGCCCTTGCACCGCCGCCGTGCTGGCCGCCGAGGTGGACGGTGAGCGTCCCTTCATCGCGAGCGAGTACATCGCCGGGCCCTCGCTGCGGGACCTGGTCCGAAGTCAGGGTCCGCGCCGCGGTGGTGAGCTGGACCGGCTGGCGCTGGGCGCGGCCAC
The DNA here is from genome assembly GCF_044326345.1 of Actinomadura sp. 9N215. Lineage (NCBI taxonomy): Bacteria > Bacillati > Actinomycetota > Actinomycetes > Streptosporangiales > Thermomonosporaceae > Actinomadura > Actinomadura sp. 9N215. The sequence goes on from NZ_JBIRBA010000029.1 coordinate 122,152, forward strand.
CGCCTTGGCGGCCATCCATCATGCCGGCATCGTGCACCGCGACTTCAAACCGGCCAACGTGCTGATCGGCCCGGACGGGCCCCGGGTGATCGACTTCGGGATCGCGCGGGCGCTGGAGGCGGGCACGAGCGCCACCAGCCAGGTGATCGGCACGCCCTCCTACATGGCCCCTGAGCAGTTCTTCGGCGAACGCGCCGGACCGGCGGCCGACATGTTCGCCTGGGCCACCACGATGGCCTACGCGGCCAACGGATCACCCGCGTTCGGCGATGACACGATCCCGGCCGTGATGCAGCGGATCCTCAACGAGGATCCCGAACTCGGACGGCTGTCGGGACGGCTGCGCACGTTGGCGGCGGCGTGCCTGGCCAAGGATCCGGACCGGCGTCCCAATGCCGGGCAGGTGATGTGCGACCTGCTTCGGCCGATTGCCGGTGCACCGCACGCGTTCACGCCTGGGTGATGGGCCGCTGACGGTCCCTGCCGTCGCAGGTCCCGGTACGCGGCGTCCCTTCTCAGGTCGCGGGGGTGGGCGGGTCCGTGACCGTGGTCGCGGCGGGTTGCGGGGCGCCGTTGGGCGTGGGCGGGGTGACGGCGGGGAGGCTGGCGGCCTTCTCGCGGGCGAGGAAGGCTCCGAGTTCGGCGATGGTGGTCATCAGCGGTGCGGGGAACACCACGGTGCTGTTCTTGTCCACGCCGAGCTCGACCAGGCTCTGCAGGTTCCGCAGTTGCAGCGCCAGGGGGTGGGCCATCATCGTGTCCGAGGCGTCGCCGAGGGCGGCGGCGGCCATCGACTCGCCCTCCGCACTGATGATCTTGGCGCGCTTCTCCCGCTCGGCCTCGGCCTGCTTGGCCATGGCGCGCTTCATGGTCTCGGGGAGCTGGATGTCCTTCAGTTCCACCAGGCTCACCTCCACGCCCCATTCGACGGTGGTGACGTCGAGGATCTCGCGGATGTCGGCGTTGATGCGGTCGGTCTCCGACAGCGTCTGGTCCAGGGTGTGCTGCCCGACCACCTTGCGCAACGTGGTCTGGGCGATCTGGTCGATCGCGGCGCGGACGTTCTCGATCGCCACCACCGACTTCACCGCGTCGGCCACCCGGTAGTAGGCCACCGCCGACACGTCCACGCTGACGTTGTCGCGGCTGATGATGCCCTGCGACTGGATCGGCATCGTGACGATCCGCAGCGTCACCCGCCGCATCACGTCCACCACCGGAATGATCAACCGCAGCCCGGCTCCCGGACGCCCCCGGACCCGCCCGAGCCGGAACAGCACCCCCTTCTCGTACTGCTTGACGATCCGCACCGCCAGCGCGAGCAGCAACAGCGCCACCAACGCCACGACCACGAGCACGACGATCAAGGTTCCCATCGGACGCTCCGTTCTTGTGGAGGCCCGAGCCTGAACAGGCGTGTGGAGGACTCCGGTTTCAGCCAATCCCCTAGGGCCGTCCGGGGATACCGCCGATACCCGTCGAACCGATCACCTCGGCCGATCACCGTGAGCGGGCGGGGGCCGATCGGTGATGTTCAGCTGGTCGTCTGGTCCGCGGCGGCCAACCAGCCGAGCCGTTCGGACATGTTCCGGGCGCAGGTGACGACGGCATGTACGTGATCGGAGTCGTCGGAAGCGCGCCACAGGATCGACCAGGGGTAGAACGAGACCGGGCCGGTGAGCGGGCGCCAG